>JAADGX010000254.1 GCA_013152135.1 Chlorobiota bacterium | reverse complement strand
GACGCAACGGCTACCGGCGAAGCATGGCGATCCCTCTGGAAGCTCTTTCGCGGGGACGAAGAGTCCATGACGGGTTCGGTGCCACTGGGTTTCGGTGTCGCTTTGACCGTGTCCGAAGATTTTGACGTATTCATTGAAGTCGAAAAAACACTGACATTCAGTGATAATCTTGATTTCTGGAAATCCAACGTCAATGATAATTTCGCCAGCATGAACCTTGGGCTCGTCATTTACTTGGGGGGGGAGAAGGAGGAAGAGGTCGAGGTGATAGAATCCCGTTCCGACGTGAAAGATACTGACGGCGACGGATTGATGGACAATGACGAAGTGGCGCTGTACGGAACCGATCCGACGTCGAAGGATTCGGACGGCGACGGCTTGAACGATGGCGACGAAGTAAAGCGCTATCATACGGATCCGGCCAAGGCGGACACGGACGGCGATCGTTTGAGTGACAGGGATGAATTAATGATCTATAAAACCAATCCGTTGAAAAAAGACACTGATAAAGATGGTTGTGAAGATGGCATGGAAGTGATCGACATGAAAACCGATCCTCTGAAACTCGATACGGACGGCGATGCACTGACGGATTGCGAAGAGAGGAACACCACGCGTACGGACCCCCTCATGAAGGACACGGACGGTGACGGCGTGAATGACAACGTTGAGATTGAAAACGGAACGGATCCCCTTGTAGCCGATGTTCTGAAGATCACCGAGTCGGGCAACATCGTACTCGAAGGAATTACGTTTGAAGCCAATAAATCGAAAATTCGGCCCGAGTCCGAGGAAGTCTTGCAACGAGCGTTGAACACCTTGAAAACCTACGAGAACATCAAGGTCGAAATCCGTGGGCACACAGATGATGTCGGCAGCGCCTCGGCGAATCAGCGTCTCAGCGAAGCCCGCGCGCGTGCCGTGCGCGCCTGGTTGATCGATCATGGCATCGATCCGGACAGGCTTACCTATGCCGGGTACGGCGAATCTCAGCCACGTGTACCGAACACGTCTCCGGAAAACCGGGCCAAGAACCGTCGCATTGAATTCCATATTCTCAAGTAATTTTCACTGCATAACAGGGCGCACTTGTCTAACAGCGGGTGCGCCTTTTCTTTAACTTCTTACTCCCCAGAAAACGATCAAGGAGAAGCAATCTCATGAAGGCTACGCTTTTCGTTCTTTTTACCTGTGTCATGGTTGTGGCTGTCCATGCGCAGGAGAAAAAGAAAACGCCGGAATACGGATGGAATAACAGTTTGGTGATCGGAGTGAATCTCTCCCAGGTCAACCTGCAAAACTGGACGCAGGGAGGAGAGAACAGCATTGCCTGGACCTTTCTGACGAACGGTCTGTTTGATTTCACGCAGAAGGAATACCACTGGAAAAGCACATTAAAACTGACACACGGCCGAACCAAGATTGCCGACGGGGCATTTGAAAAGACTGACGACGAGTTGTTCTTCGAAAGTGTCTATTCGAAAAACGTGGGATGGAAAGTTGATCCGTACGCGGCGCTTCAATTGCGCACGCAGATTACGCCGGGATATAGAATCAGCATGGATCTCCAGACCAACAAGGAATTGCGTACGCAGACCTCCGGGTTCTTCGATCCCGGTTATCTGGTCGAGGGATTCGGTTTTACGTTTACCCGCTCCGATGCTTTTTCCACGCGGCTGGGTATTGCCTTTAAACAGACCTTCTCATTGCGCTATGGATTCGCGGATGATTCGGCGACCCCGGATAAAATCGAGACGATGCGATTCCAGACAGGTGTCGAATTCGGCTCTTCCCTGAAATGGAAAGTCATGGAAAATATTTTGCACACGTCGAAGTTGAACTTCTTTTCCGCTTTTGAAACACTGGACGTATGGGATGTGCGCTGGGACAACACTATAACTGCAAAAGTGAACCAGTACTTCAATGTCTCTTTGAACATTCTCCTGGTTCATGAAATCGCGCAGACGCGGAGGACCCAGCTCAAGCAGGCTCTCGCCGCCGGGTTCAGTTACACGTTGATGTGATAGCCGGCGATCCGCTTTCGCAACGACATTGAATTTTATCAGATGTTGTCCAAACCGCCAAGCACTCGTACATTGACTGTGAACCGCCTGGTACATCCGGTGCCGTTTCTTTACTGGTGAGGATACATGCATGGGTTGAGACCCGTTGCCCAACGGGGTTCTGATTGTTTTTCCGGTTTATGTTCCAGCCGTGTTTCTCTTATTCGGAGATTACGGGTTGGGATGCTCGCGGTGCTGATCTCTCTTCTCATGGCGCCGGGGAGCTTGTATGCTCAAGATGTTGACACTACCGGGAGCAATATCGATCTTACTGCGATGACGCTCACCGAAGCCAGGATACAACGATTCGGTTTCGGTGGAGGAGTGAGTGTTGCCCAGTTTAACGGCGATTTGCAGGACGGCGCGAATTTTCCCGGTGCTTCAAACCCTTGGAAATTCGGGGGTTTTCTTCATTTCTATCTTCGTCTCGGTTCTTATGGAGACAATCTCGTGCGTTTCAATGCCGAAGCGAAAGGGGAGAGCATAGTGCTGGAAGCTTCACATCCGACGTATGCATTCACGAATCACGTCATAAGCGGAAGCCTCGGCGTGGAATCCGCGTTCTTTCCTGCTTCCACCTTCAGACCTTATCTCTTCGCAAGGTTTGGTTTACTGAAGCAGTCTGTCAATGTGTTATACAGTAATCTGCCGGAGGATATCGAAGGCATCGCTGCCAAAAGCATTGATGACGTCATCACCATTCTGCCGGTTGGCTTCGGTTTCGAGTGGAATTATGGAGAGCATTTCGACCTTTTCATACGGTTCGAAAAAGTCCTGACGTTCAATGATTCGATGGACGGTCTAATCGTGAACGTCAACGACAACTACTCCGTGATTTCGTTCGGCATCGTGATTTTTCCAGGCAGCGGGAAGCCTGGGCAGTAGAACCAGTACGAGCGGATGTTGTCATTTGCTCTTGCCGGTTGATAGCCGCTTGTGTTATGTTCTGGAGGTTCCGGCGTAAGCGCGGGATAACGATTTTCACTCGATACAAAACCGGCGTCATTGCAACACTGAAAACAACGGACGTGGACCTGGTATCATGAAACGCAACATTCTGTATATCGTCGTCTTTGCAATCGCGATGGCGTACCTGGAATCGGTAGTCGTCGTGTACCTGCGCGAGTTGCTGTATCCGGAAGGGTTTGCGTTTCCCCTGGTGCTTATTCCATCGTGGCTGCTCATCGCGGAACTGGGAAGAGAAGCGGCCACCGTCGTCATGCTCGGTGCAGTGGCGTTTCTGGCGGGGACACGGCGGTGGGAGCGGTTTGCTATTTTTATTGTCGCTTTCGGGATCTGGGACATTTTCTACTACGTCTGGTTGAAAGTTTTGCTGGATTGGCCCTTGTCATTGCTTGACTGGGACATACTGTTTCTGATTCCACTTCCCTGGATCGGTCCGGTTATTGCGCCGGTCCTGATTTCGGTCCTGATGATTATCGCCGGGTTCGTCATTCTCCGGAGATTGAATGCCGGAAAGATGTTCAAGCCGGGCGTGTGGACGTGGAGCCTGAGCGTTGTCGGTTCATGTGTCATCTTGTTTTCGTTTATGCGCGATACGGATGCGGCATTGCACCAGGCCCTGCCCCAGCCCTTCTGGTACCCGCTCTTTTTCGCGGGCTTTGCCATGCTGGTCGGAGCCTTCCTGGTATCGTTACGGGAATCCGATAAACTGGAATGAGATTCCAGCCTGTCTAATCTACTATTACTCGACAAGCGACCGGTACTACATCTATGAGCACAAAACACCCGGTTTATCTTGCCGGATCGATCTCCGCCGGAAGAGATTTTGCCGGATACCTGCAATACATCGCCGATATCGTTGAAGAGCACGGGTTTTATATTATCTCGCGGTCGGTGCTCGATCCTGACGCGGATTTATCCGATCGTTCAATGAAAAACCAGCGATTCATCTTCGAGCGGGATATCCAGTGGATTGCGGAATCAGCGGCCATGATCGCGGAAATATCCACGCCGTCACTGGGAGTGGGGTTCGAGGTACACGAGGCGCTTGATCGACGCATTCCGGTGCTCGCTCTCCGGCATACCCTGCTGCGCGACACCACCGAACCCGCCATGATCGTCGGCAATCCCGACCCCCTCTTGCGCTGGAGCTATTATGACGAATCCGATCTTCCGGAAATCATACAGGCATTTCTTGGGGAGCTGTAAGCGGGGTCTCCGGGATCAACTGCCCAGAAATACCTTCACAAAAAGAACACGCGGCTGATACCGGCGTTGTAATCGTTCCAGGTAGTACGCGGAGGCGACGCAGATCAGGATGATAATGGCCGTTGCCAGCCAGTACTGCGGCTCGGTCAATTTTTCTCCCGCACCTGCCAGGTGCGCAACCGGGTCGAGAAGATACTCGGTTAAAATCTGGTGGAAGATATAGACGAACAAGGCGTGCTTTCCCAGCCATTGCAGTGGCCGGAATCCGTGCGCCGTCAGCTTGCTGAAAGCGATAAACAGAATGAACACGGCTCCTGAGGCCGCCACCAGGTATCCGGGAACCGGCGGATAAATCAATTCGCTGTAACCTTCGCGGTTGAAGATATCGGTCCATGGTACGGATGAGGGCAACAGCGGATGTATCATCAATCCAATACCGATAACGATAAGCGTAGTTGCCGCCACGATGATGGTACCCTGCCGCTGCCATGCGGGATCCTCCGGTGCATGCAAACGGCGCAGGATTCCACCCAGTACGGCAAAGCCCAGCCAGGGCGTCAGGGGGAACCAGCCGTCGATGAACCACTGGCGAAACGCGGGGATGATGGATGCGGGAAATCCGTCGGCGAGTTTCGGCTCCACGGGATACGCCTGGTATCCGTATGCGCTTACCAGAAGCGGCGATGCCGCGAAGAGGATAAGCAGCATGATGGCCAACGTAGAGAGAGAGGACTTCCGTAGCAGGTACAGGAAAGGCAGCGCAATGCCGATCGTGTACAAGACGTCGGCGGTAAAGAAGGGGTAAATCCTCCAGATCCCGACATCGACCAGGACTCCCATCAGAAGAACGATCCCGCCACGCTTGAGGTAGTATTGCAGGTTGTGCCGATGGGCGGTCACGAGAACCATGTAACCCGATACGGCCAGGAACAACGGTGCCGCCAGGGAGGCCAAGATACGCTCGTACAACGGGTGCGGCAATTCGAGATGAGGCGTTATGTTGGCCGGAATCATGAGGAGAATGGCCAGACCGCGGAGGAGGTCGATCCAGATTATGCGTTGAGCGCTTTGCGTCATACGAGAGGGGGACGGGAGAGAAATGAAAGCGACGTGTTCAAATCGGGATGAGGCGATATTAAAGAATCAACAGGTGTTCATGTTGTTTGAGCCAGGCTTCGTGTTCTTCATACGCGGGATTCATACTTGCTACGAGATTCCAGAATTTCTCGGAATGGTTCATGTACCGCAAGTGCGCGAGCTCATGAATGATGACGGCGTCCACGATGCGGGGCGGCGCCATGAGAAGCCGGCAACTGAAATTGAGATTCCCCGCCCGGGAGCAGCTTCCCCATCTCGTCTTCTGGTTCTTGATAAACACCTTGCGGTACCGGAAGCCGAACTGTTTGGCCAGGATTTGGACCCGCCGGGGAATGAGCAACCTCGCTTGCTGCCGGTACCATTTTTCGAAAAGCGCCGGGTAATGCGCTTGGACGACCCGCAGGGATACGTCTTTCGGTGCTTCGACAACAAACCTGCCGTTTCTTAGTCCGCCGTGCAAGGCTTTCGTCGCAGTGCGCTCGATCTCGATCGGGTAGATTTTCCCGAGGTAGAGAAACTCGCGACGAGCGCGTTTGAGCCGCATCTCCCGTTCCGCTCGAAGCGAACGGAATTCATCCACCTTCTTCAGGAGCCACCGTTCTTTTTCGAACAGGATTTTCCGGGCGTGGGATTCCCTGCATCCCGGCGGCACGTGGAGGGTGACGCCGTCATCGATATCGATCTGGAGACGAATGTTCCTGGCCCGCTTGCTGTGGACCACCGTGTATTCTATTTCCGTATTTCCCAGGCGAACAACCGGCATGGCGAAGTTCAAGATAGAAGCATTTCGTGTATGCGGCAAGGCGGATGATACATTCACGATCGTTCGGCATGCGGTTCATCGGCGTATAACGAAGTACGCCCGGCCGGGTGGCCAGGCGTTTCCTTCAGTGTTTCTCCCCTGTATCGCTCTCAATAGGGCGGATGAGGAATCCGCGTTATGGTAGGTTGAATGGTAGGTGTTTAGAGGTTTGCCCGTAATACAGTTGAAGAAACTCGAACGTATGCCTGCCGCATTCCACCCAGGGGTCCTTCGTAAATCGTGAACCATACCTTTCCGGTTTTGTCGGCTTCCTGGGTCTCCAGGGCGGCGTAAATCATGTCTTTCTCACCGCGCTCGTTCACGATGGGAAAGTAAAAAAGCGTGTAGTGCTCACTCATGAGTGACGGGTCCTCGTACTTGCGGAACTCGAAGCGATTGTCATACACGATCGTCCCTTTCTCGGTGACACGCAGCGTGTGTCCGTCGTTCAGGGAAATATCCGTTCCGGGCTCGAGGTACCGGGGGGATTGGGCGGAAGCGACCGAGATCAACAGTAGTGTTATCATGCTCAGGATACCGCTTTTCATGGTGAACTCCTTTTTTCTCGTTTCGTATGTGTGACGTACCAAATTCATAACTGCAAATACAAATACGAACATCGTGCCAGAAATATTTCCCGGTTTAAAGCTCATTTTCGATAGCAGGTATCATCCTGACCGTAACTCTTTTTCACATTGCGTGAAGTCTCTTCACTGTGAAATCAATTCACACCGGGCTTGTAAGGAAAGGGAAAGTTCGACTATTATTGGATGCAGAATGTAATCCCCGGTGCCGGGGAATTCAATGACAGAGTGAAACGAGAACCATCGAATCGTATATTCCCGGCGCTGTTGCCAAGGGAATCCGGTGGATATCGAAGACGAAGTTGTGTATTGACGATTGTGGAATCTTTAAAGGAGCAGTTATGGCGCTCGTATATTCAAAAGGAATGCCGGTGGGGACGCCGGCGCCCGATTTTTCCCTTCCCGCCACCGACGGCCGGACGTATTCGCTGAAGGATTTTCAGGATGCCAGGGTACTGGTAGTCGTTTTTACGTGTAACCATTGTCCGTACGCCCAGGCGTGCGAGGATCGGCTGATCGCTATCCAGGATGATTACCGGGATAAAGGCGTGCAACTCGTTGCCATCAATCCCAATGACGCGGAGAACTATCCCGAGGATTCCTTCGAGAACATGGTGCGGAGAGCCAGGGAGAAAGGGTTCAATTTTCCGTACCTCCGCGATGAATCCCAGGAGGTGGCGCGTGCCTACGACGCTGCCTGTACGCCTGACGTGTTCGTTTTCGGTCCTGACCGGAAACTCGTGTACAACGGCAGGATCGATGACAATTGGCAGGAACCGGAAAAAGTTACAAGGCAGGACTTGCGCATCGTCCTGGACTGCGTCCTCGAAGGCAAACCCATTCCTTTTGATCCCGTGCCTTCGATGGGGTGCAGTATCAAGTGGAAGTGATGGATGGTTCCAGGGAGAAAACAGGACTCAAACCTCCTGAGTGTGGTTGCAATCCCTGGAACACACGGTATTTATCAGCGCAGATACAGGAGTTTTTCGGTCAGTACAGTGGAACCGACCTGTAGTTGGTAGAGGTATGTTCCGCTTGATGCAGGTGAACCCTGGCCTGTCGTTCCGTCCCAGCTTACCGCGTGCTTGCCCGCCTGGTATCGACCGGAGGCAAGAACGCGGATTTCTCTTCCCGCGAGGTTGAAAATGCGCAGTGAAACCGATGCCGGCCGAGCGAGCGTGAACGTAATACGTGTCGTCATGGAGGCCGGTGAGCTACGCGGCCCGAAGGGATTCGGGTAGTTCCTGTCGAGATGAATGATCGAAGCGGCGGCAAGTTGACGGTCTTCAACGTTCACGATCGGGGTCAGGAGCGGTCGCTCGTACACGCCGTTGCCGTGCGTTACTGCCCGGATTCTCCTGTTTGCCCTGGATATCGAAAGGTCCATGACCAGCACTGCGCTGGGAAGCCCTTCCGCGAGGGGAAGCCAACTTGCCCCGTCATTGGTGGAAACGAAGACCCCCAGGTCGTTGCCGACGTATAAGCGGGAAGGAAAGTCCGGATCGATGGCGACGGCCGAGGTCGGGACATCGGGCAACCCTCGGCCGACGTCTTCCCAACTCGTTCCCCTGTCCGTCGAGCGGAACAGGTGGGATGAGTTGAACCCGGACAGCGTGATGTACACGATGCTGTCGTTGGTCGGTGAAACCTGCATGTCCACGTAATAGCGATCCGGGAGCCCGTCGGTGATGTTCGTCCAATCAGCTCCCCCGTTGGTGGAAACGAACACCTCCGCCCGTGTCTTGCTATCCGGGACCGTGGCCGCGTACACGACGTCGGGATTGGTGTGAGACACGGCGATGGAAATCACTGGCATACCGTTGAGCGGAGCGCTCGCGTTCGTCACCGTCCAGGTGTCGCCGCCGTCGCTGCTTCGGTACACAACGCGTTTCCCGGCATAAATGACTTGCGGTTGCGAAGGCGCGAGCACGTACGGCGCGATAAACAATGCCTGGCTGTCGGTCAGTTTCTTGCTGATGTTTTCCCACGAATTCCCCCTGTCCCGCGAGCGATAGATCCGCAGCCACTGGATCGATCCGTACATGGTGTTGTTATCCAGCGGGTTGATCGCTGTATAGGCGCCGTCGCCGCCGATAAGGCCGGTAATCCATCGCGGCGAACCCGTGTACATCACCGTGCTGTTGTCCTGAAGGCCCCCAAGCGCCAGGTCGGGATTCGTGGGCGAGGAGGAAAAGCCGTTGTAGAACTGGGTAGTGACGTAGCCATCGCTCAGGGATTGGAACGTACGCCCGCCATCCAGCGTGCGGTACACGCCGCCGTCGTTTGCGAAGTACACGATGTCGGGATTCGTGGGATGGTTCGCATAGGCGTGATGATCCACGTGCATCCTGTTGTTTTTCTTCAGAGTCTTGCCTCCGTCTTCGGAATAATAGAAACTTACTCCGGCGTAAATGATCTGGTTCTCATCCCGCGGATCGACGCGGACGTAGTGCGAGTACCAGCCCTGGTAACGGGCGACGTCGTTAGAAGAAATCAGTTTCCACGTGTCACCGCGATCCGTGCTTCGATAAAGACCGATGGATTTGAACATGTCGGCCACGTCCGCATAGATGATGTTTGGCGAGGATTCGAACAACGCGAGGAGCGTCTTTCCCGTCCAACTTTTCGGAAGACCGCCGCCGAGCTTTTTCCAGGAACCCTCAGATCCACCGTCCGTTGATCGATAGATTCCCATGCCGGGGCTGCCGAGGTTGCCGCACGACACGTACACGATGTTCGTGTCCACCGGGTCAATGAGCACGTCCAC
>JAADGX010000056.1:11126-23704 GCA_013152135.1 Chlorobiota bacterium | reverse complement strand
CTGGTGGTGAGGGTTTTAGTAGGCGCCGATCCCGTCATTAAGATGATGGTTTTCCCAAGCCCGCCCCTGTCGGGTATCTGGTTATTCGTCCTTCTCGGCTTTTTGTTCAGCCTGGTGGGATACGTGTTCAACAAGCTTTTGATATTATCGTTGGATTTCTTCAGCGATTTATCGAAGATCACGATGGTATTCAGCGCAATCGTCGCGGGACTGGTTATCGCGATAGTCGGAATATTTTATCCGAAGATGATTGGAGGAGGTTACAGCACGATAAGAACGGTGCTCGATCATTCTTTTACCCTGCAATTCCTGGTGGTTTTGTTTATCGGCAGGCTGCTGCTGACTGTTTTCAGCTATGGCACCGGTGTGCCGGGCGGAATTTTCGCGCCATTGCTTGCCCTCGGGGTTGTTTTCGGCATGCTGTTCGGGAATGTCATGCAGCATTATTTTCCGGAGCTTATTTCATACACCGGTGTTTTTGCCGTGGCGGGAATGGCGGGCATATTTGCGTCCACGGTGAGAGCCCCGCTTACGGGATTGGTGCTTGCGGTTGAAATGACCTCGAACTTCGAGCTGATATTGCCCTTGATTATCACAACCGTCACGGCGTCGTTGATCACGGCGCAACTCGGCAACCAACCGATTTACACGACGTTGTTGGAACGAACGAAGACAGTGAAAAATTCGGGATAGAGAAACATGAAGCGAATCATCGCCCGCAACCGGTTTAGCTCGTATCCGGACGTCTATGGGCGAATGGCATGGGACAAGGCAGCCCCAACGATCAAGAGAGAATGTTCACACGTTGGTAACGAGCGCTACGTGCACCCCGAAGAGGTTCTGATGGATACTTTTTCATTGTACATCCCTGTACTATACTCGTCACCGAAACCTCGGAGAGGCTCCGGTGCTACTCTCACCTTTTCCTTCTCCTTGCACCGTTCACCGAAAGGCACTAGTTTATAGGCTTTATGGGTCTTCGACCCAACATGATTAATTCAAAGAAACCGGAAAAGATGAATCATGGATGAAACAACTCTCACTTTGGACAACAAGATCAACTCCATACTCGATCAGGCGGACCGGATGTTCCTGTCCACGGCCGTGAACGGCACACCGTCCGGATCGTCCGTCTTTTTCGCGCGCGACGGCGAGGACCTCGTGTTCTTCACCTTCAATACCACGCGCAAGGCGGAACAAATCCACTACAACCCAAAGGTCCAGGTTGTCATCTGGCCCAATGGACAGGAAGGCATCCGCGGCCTTCAGATCGAGGGGGAATGCTTCAGGATAAAGGATGAAAAAGAAATACAGCGCGCCCGCGAGCTGGTGCTGGCCACCACGACCGCCTTCCAGGAATTCATGGACGACGAGTTCCTCATCAAGAACAACGTCGTCGGGTATTACCGCATCAAGCCGACCGTAATCAAGCACGTGGATTTCTACGCGGAAACGAAGTTCGAATGGAAGGAATATCCCCAAAACCAGCCGAACGAAGCGCTGGAAGTCCTGCGAGCGCTGAAGAACCGCTTGCTCATCTGGTTCCGCGCCGCGCGCGTGCCGTTTTTCACCGCCAGCATCGTTCCCATTCTCCTCGGCGCGGTGATCGCGCACGGCGACCTTGCTGCCATGGGCGCAGAAGCGTCGTGGAGCTGGTCCATTTTCTTCCTCGCTCTCTTCGGCGGATTACTGGCGCACGCGGGCACGAACATCTCCAACGACTACTTCGATCACACGAGCCGTAACGACGAATTCAACAAGCTCTTCAGTCCCTTCAACGGTGGCAGCCGAATGATCCAGGCCGGGCTCTTACCGCCCTGGAAAGTCCTGTTGGCCGCGGTGATCTGCTTCGGGGCAACCGTTGCCATCGGGTTGAAGCTGAACGCCATTCTCACCGGCTCCGCCTTCGGCGACAGTCCCTTGCTTTGGATTGGAATTGCCGGCGTTGCGCTCGGTTTGCTCTACACCATGTCGCCGGTGCGCCTTGGATACCACGGCTTTGGCGAGCTGTCCATCGCCCTGGGATTCGGGCCGGTCATGGTGCTGGGAACACATTACGTCCTGACCGCGCCCTACCTGCAGACGGCGAACATCGCCTGGCACTGGCAAACGCCCCTGCTGGCTTCCGTCCCCGTGGCCATCCTCATCATGCTCGTGGTCTGGATCAACCAGTTCCAGGACGCTCCCGCCGACAAGAAAGCGGGCAAGAACACGTGGGTCGTTCGACTGGCGGAGCTGGACGGCAACGTGGTGCGCTACGACCGGCCGTTCAAATACTACATGGTGTTCAACTATTTCGCTTTCGCGTACATCTTCACCCTGGGACTCCTGGGAGCGTTCGCGCCTTCTCTGTCCACGCCCCTGGTCTGGTTCGCCGGGCTTCCATTCATCCTCGCGTGGTTCGCCATTCGCTGGGGCCGGGAATGGCTCACACGCTGGAACCAGCCCAACGCCGATCGGCAGAAGCTCCCGTACGAACTGCTCAAGGTCAATGTTTCGACCATTGGCGTTCACTTCCTGACCGGACTGCTCCTCATCCTCGGATTCTGGATAGGATACTGATCGCTGTTGATATCGTAAAGAATAACCATCTTCGGAAATACGAGAAAGGGTTGAAAGCGACCACCGCCTTCAACCCTTTTCTGATTACACTCCCCCTTCCTTCAGTTCTTTCTTTTTCCCATCGACTTTTTACCTGACCGGGAAAGATCGTGCGGGGACTTCTCCGTAGCCCCGAGCGCAGTCGAAGTACGAGAACTTTTTACTTGACCAGGAAGGGACGCGTGAGGACGCCTCCGCTCGTCCGCAACCGGTAATAGTACACCCCTCGCGAGAACCCGGCCGTTGACAAGGGGTACTCGTGGTAACCGGGTGAGATTTCATCCTGTACCAGCGTCATGACTTTCCTGCCGAACGCATCCACTACGTCAAGCGTTACCGTTCTGTCCCCAATTTCCGGCACCCGGAAGCCGATTGTCGTCATCGATTCCGCCGGGTTGGGATAATTCCGGAACAGCTCGAACCCCGCCACTGCTGTCACCGATTTCACGTCCACCGGCCGGTTCTGCAAGACGACCTGGCGCGTGGTTTCGATGGTATCGCCCGAGCTCAATTCCATGTTCAACCGCAACGTGTACACGCCGGGTTGCAGGTTGGTGGCATCCCAGTCCGCCAGCTTCTCGCGGTATTTCGGGAAGCTGCTCGGCTGCGTGATCTTGTACCAGGTTTGCGGCTGTGCCGTCAGGCCGTAGTCCAGCCACTGCACGCGCATAAAAACCGGAATATCCCGACCCAGGATGAGCCGGGCTGTTCCGTACACGGGGATGATGCCGCCCGTGTATCCCGCGGACGGCTCATCGATGGACATGACGACGGCGGCGGAAGATGGACCCACGGTGGGCGGTGCGGAAAAGTTCGAATTCAGCAACGCCAACAGTCCGTTCCCGTCCACGTTGATGGTGGAGTTGACGATCGTGGATAAAATCACGAACATGCGGGAGTAATTCCGGACATTTACCTGGGTGGTTACCTGTGTAAGCACGAGTGTGATTTCGGTCGTGTCCATCGACCCGATATATCCTCCCGTTCCGTCACAGAAGCTGTTCATCACTGTTGCGCGCGCGCGGCCCATGGCCAGGAGTTCCCCGAAGACGGAGCCGGAGAGCGTGAACTGCGTCAGTTTGCTCGGGTAGAAATTCCACGCTCCTACACGGCAGTTGGTGAAGACGATATCGCGTTCCGGCGAAGGGAAGCGGAAATTCTGCAAATCCACCTTGTTGACAAACCCCTCGAACTTCAGCGGTTTGTCGTACCGGATGAGAGAACCGAAAGCCAGGATGTCGGAATTGCTGACGCGCAGTTTGCTGCCGGTGTGGGACATGATGGCCGTCCTGATATTGTAGCAGCGGCGGTATTCCACGCGTAAGTGAACACCGGTGGCGACGCGCGCGGAGTCCGGGTAGATCCACGTCCCGGAAATCGACCGGGGGGGCAGGGTAAAATCCACCTCCGCGCCTTTGGGGATATTGAACCACGTCAGGATGCCCTCGCAATCTTCGAATACTCCCCGCGCATTGTCGAAGAAGAGATTCTCCCCGACGTTTTTCGAGGATATCGCGTGGAACCGCGCGTAACGCATCGCGGCCAAGGTAATGCCGCCCTTCGATAACTCCGCTCCCGTGAACACCAGGGCGGAACTGTCCGTGATGCCGATGCTGAAAGGGAAATTGCTGAACTGCATCACCGCGTTGTTCACGTGAAAGCTCGCGGTGTTCATCATGATAAGGCTGTGCTCGTAAAGGAAGTGCTGCGTAATGGTAAACAAACCCTCGTTGATCTCCACCTTCCCGTTGTTCAACACGATGATGTCGCCTTCGAGCGTGGTTTCGATGCTGTTGAACTTCAGCACGCCGTTGTTCAGCACGATGATACGACCGACCCAGGTGAAGTCCGTGTTGATCTCCCGCACCTCGTTGGGATTCGGATAGCCGACGATCATGTCACCGACGGGAATATCACCCCGCGCAATCTGCTCCGGTATCCGCGCAAGGTCCGCGGTGTTTCGCGCGGCACGCACCACTTCCACCGGATAGTGGATCGAGGTCTGGGCAATCCCCAAGGCCGGCAGCAGGATCAATGCGATTAAAAAGATGCACGCGAGATGGTAATACTTTTTCATTAAACCCTCCAAATTAATTCATGACGATGTCTTTTGTTTTATACGATGCAGGTCTTTTCCCGGAAAGCAGGGATGACATCAGTTCCCGCGCCAGGTCGTACTTGTGATAAACGATTTCCCGGTAGCCGGTGCAGTCCTGGGGCGCCTTGAGAACCGAAACTGCATCGCGACGGGAAAGGAACCGCCCCTCGATGTAGGCGTTGATGACCTCGTCGCGGTACCAGTTCCGGAATTCGCGTTCCCGCCGGTGCCAGGCCGGCATCCAGCGGCGCAAGAACCGCATGTTGCGCAGCGCCCGCAGCATCCAGTCATACGTTTTCATGTTCCACTCGACATGCACACCGAAAACGTCGAAACTCGGCCGGTTGAAATGCACGTACGAGATTTCGTCTCCCCGAGCCGGGTCGATGTTAAACCGTTGCCGATCATGCCGGTACTTTTCTTCGCGGGTAAGCAGTTCCGCCACCCATATCTCGTCCTTGATGGCCATGACCTTGTACAAGCTCCAAATCACGGCGCCGGTAGCTTCGAATCTCTCACCCGGTTCCGCCGCCCGCTTGCTCTCAACCCAGTACACCTCGAGCACGCGCTTGGCGTATTGTTCCGCGTATTCGACGTCCTGGTAACAGACAAGATCGTAGTACCTTCGTGCGTCTTCCCGGAAGGAACTCGGCAGGCCGGTCATCAGGTCGATGAGTTCCGTCACGCGCCGGCGGTAGGTGTCCGCGGAGCGGCGCCCTTTGCGTCGTTCCAGGAAACCTGTTTTCTCCGCGATGATATCGTCCAGTGCGATGGCCGGTGTTTCAACGAGCAGCATCTCGGGATTGACCACCATTCTTCTGCCCAGGCGAAACGCGCGAAGATTGTGTTCGCGGTCGTACTGGCGGACGTTTTCCACGATGATCGATTCAAGCGTTCCGCCGTCCACCGGCAGGAGGCCCTTCTGGTACGCGGCTCCCAGCATCATCACGTTCGCGTAGATGCGGTTCCCGAGGTAGTATTCGCTGAGAAAGAAGAAATCGTTCGCGAGAAATGTATCGGCGTTACTGTGCAAGCGGATTTGCTCGTCCAAATTCGCGGGAAACCGGTTTTCCCCGGTCAGCATCATTACGGTCGGTGTTTCCGCCGTGTTGCAAATCACTGTCGTGTAGGCAGGGCGCGAGAACTTCAGCCCCCGGACGGTTTCAAGGTAATCCAGCCCGAGAATGAGATCGGCCCCCGCGTCGGGGATGCGCTGCGAAACGTGCACGCCGGGGACGGCAAAGACGACGTGGGAAAACACCGCGCCGTTTCGTTGTGCAAGACCCTTCTGGTGGTAGAACATCACCTGGTACCCTTCGCGCGCCCCTGCCCGTGTCAACGCGCGCGCCACCATGCCAAGACCCATGCCTCCCACTCCGGCGATGAAGATCGAATACGTTTTCGTTCCGTTTTCCGCGAGCCGCGGATGGCCGGGTTCCGGCAGGTCCCTCGTCCACAGGTCCCAGTTTCCGGTTCGGGCGGCGGGCTTTTTCGTGCGCCTGATGGTCACCTGCTCGAATGACGGACAGACCTTGATTTTCGTACAGTACTTGTCGTCAACGCAGATGCTCCGGTCGATACCGATCTTTTCGCCCTGTGGAGTTTTGTCGATGGCGAGGCCCGGGCAACCGGTGGCGGCCGTGCACTCGCGGCAATTCTCACAAACTTCCGAGGCGATGTTTATGTGCCGTTCGACGGGTAAGAACCCTCCGTGGGCCAGCGCCGCCCTGAACCGCTCGCCGCGCTTGCGCCGGTGGAACGTGATCCCGCACTCCCGGTCGGCGATGATGACCCGCACGCCTTTCCGGAGCATGGCTTCCTCCAGGAGCGGGAGGTACGTATCGCGGTCGACAGGATTGACCTTACGGATCCAGACGTCGGCGTTTTTGTCCATTCCGCGCACGACGGATTCGATGTCCTGCTGGATCGTAGCGTTTCCCATGAGGTCCTTGGCCGAACCCGGTGTGGTCTGGTGGCCGGTCATGGCGGTGTTCTTGTTATCGAGTATGATGTAGAGAATGTCCTGCCGGTCCTTGATGGCGTTGGAAAGGGTGGTCATTTCCGAATGGAAGAACGTGGAATCCCCGCACAGCACGTAGTGGCGGTTTTTCGAAAAAGGATACGCTCCTGCGCCCGCGGCGCCTCCCTGGCCCATAGCCGCCACGTTGTGCATGTCGCGAAAGGGAGGAAGGTAGTTCAGCGCGTAGCATCCGATTCCCCCGTGGGCCAGGATATCCACCGGACCGCGCCGGTAACGGCGTTGCATGTACCCGGCGTCGGCCAGGTGTTTCCGGATTTCCCGCACCACGGAAGAGGTTCCCCTGTGCGGGCAGCCCGCGCAGTAGGAAGGTGTGCGTGGTATCAAATCGAGTTCGTACGAATCCGCGGCCTCCGTGTATTCAACCACGGTCCGCACGGTCTTTATATCAAACGACATTTGTCAAATCCTTTCCCGGGATAAAGCCGTCCCGAATTCCTCGTGTTTTTGATTCGTTCTGTTGATTAAAAATGGACCGCGATAGAAGAGGAGAGCCGGCGCCACGAAGCAAATGCTCGTTCGCCTGAATCCATTTTTTCCCAGTACTTGAAAATAATATGATTCGGGCGGGAATATTTCAACTTATGAGACAGTGGAGGAAACACGACAGAGCCTTGGGACGTAAGATGACATTTACTGTTGGAAGAAAATACTCTATCTTGTTCGATATGTTTCACTTGATTAGTCAATTGCGAATATTTTTGATTTCTCACCTTACCAAAACAAGGAGAATAACAATGAGGTCAATTTCTGTTTTCCTGTCTTTCGCGCTCGCCTTGGGGCTTTTCCTCGGTGTCACGGGATGCGACAACGCCACGAACGAACCTGTATTGCCCGCCGTAACGGCACCGACAAATCTCCAGGCCATTTCCGATGACGGAAAGATTATCCTCACGTGGACGGTATCCGCCAGCGAATCGCAGGACAACTTCGGGACCTACAAGGTTTCCTGGACCAACCCCACGACCGGTATCACCCAGACCGCGAACGTGGCCAAGGGCAGTTCCACCTACACGATTCTCGGACTGGAAAACGGCGTGGAATACGACATCATCGTCCGCTCTGTTTCGACCGACGGGGAGGAGAGCTCGGACTTTGCCCAGATCGTGTGGGCCCCGGCGAAGCGATTCGACAAGGACGTCAACAACCAGGTGATTCGCGTTTACGCGACCACCAGCAACCTGCCGAGCATGATGGATTTCTACAACCCGGCTTCCAACGGGCCGGAGATATTCCAACTGCTCGACAACACGAAGAATAAAAACGGCGACTTCTTCCTCTATGCCGCCAACACGACGACTCCGTCGCTTGAAATCCGCAGTCCCAGTCTTTCCCAGTCGATACCGGGACTCCGTATCACGAAATTCTCCACGGTATCATTTTCCGCCACCGACCTCAACGACCCGGTCCTGGCCCAATTGACGCCTCCATCGGCGAGTTCGTACTCGGCGCTGAAAATCGCGTTGTCAACGGGAGTCACGGATAAAAACGTGTTTTACGCCCGCGTACAGGGCACGACCGCCAACGATTACCAGACCGTCCGGTTCATGCTTGTCAAGGATGCTTCGGGCACCGTGGTGCATGGCTCCGGCGCGGACCGGTACGTCGAAATCGTACTTTCGTACCAGGACAAGGACAACGTCCCGTACGCCAAGCACGGCAAGTAAATCAAGACGTTTCCAATCACACGATGAGGCTGTTCCGAATGTGCCGGGATTCAACCGCGGCGTCGATCTCGGAGCCGAGAGGTGCATTCGGAGCAGCCTTGTTTTTCTTTCTCTGATCCCATGGTCTTTCACGAAACCGGTTCCGGCCCTTGCCTCGTCCTTCTACACGCCTTCCCCTTGAATGCCGGCATGTGGAGCCGCGAGCACTACCTCTTGGCGAACCATTACCGGGTACTCAGTCTCGATTATCCCGGATTCGGTATGTCGCTGCCGGAGCAGGAGGGCTTCACTCTTCCCTTGCTGGGAGATCGCATTCTTGAGAAGCTTCGTGTGCTGGGTATCGAGCAATTCGTCATCGGCGGATGTTCGATGGGCGGATACCTGGCGTTGGAAATTGCTCGCAGGCATCCTCCGGGACTCAAGGGCATGGTGCTCATCGATACCCGGTCCACTGCGGATTCCGAGGAAGCGCGTACCAACCGGTACTTGCAGATCGTCGAGATCAAATCGCATGGCGCCGGTGCGTTGATGCAACGGTTATCAAACCTCCTGGTATCGGAATACTCGCGCGCCAACCAACCGGCGCTGGTGGAATACCTCGAACGAACGATGAAGTCCGCATCCATCGATGGAGTGACGCACGCCTTGCGGGCCATGGCCGAGAGGGCGGATACGACGGAAGACGTGCGGGGTCTGGCCGTTCCCGTCCTGGTAGTCGCTGGGGAAGAAGATGCTCTCATTACGCAGGACGAGGCTGAGCAACTCGCGGACCTCTTTCCACACTCATCGTTCCACCTGCTACCTCAAGCGGGACACTTGCCAAATCTTGAACAGCCGGAATTGTTTTTGAACATCCTCACTTCCTTTTTGCAGACTGTATCCTTTGACGATTAATCTCTGACACGACTGTGTCTTCGTCGTTTTATCCTTGTTGTATTCCGAAAGTATTATACTTCCGGCACGAACCATATATATGACGGGATCATTGATGAATTTACCGGGCGACCGTATATTTCAGTGAAGAAAACCCGCGTTATGAATTCACCTCTCGTGACATACAATCCCAAAACCGTTATGAGCAATTACGATACAAATTACCGCAACGTCTTTTGCTGGTTTTATTTTCTGATGATCGCGGCACCCGTGCTCGCCTTTTCCCAGCCTGCGGGCGACGAGTTGCTGGGGTCCGGCTCCTATGACGATTTCGAAAAGCCGAAGACCTGTGGCTCTTGCCACACCGATTTTTACATGCAGTGGCAACAAGCGATGATGTCACAGGCATACACACATGCCTGGGACGAGATCGAGTACTTCAAGCTGGCTGTTCCTCACGCGGAAAAAGATGAAAAAGTTGCGGGGGTCAAAGCCGGGTGTAACGGTTGCCACACACCGCTGGCCTTTATTGCCGGGGATATTCCGCCACCACGGCCGTCGGAGAATTCCCGGGCCAATGAGGGCGTGTCATGTGACGTGTGCCATACGATTACCGGTTTCAAGGGTGAAGAGCCCTTCAACTTCAATTTCACCATCAAACCGGGGAAAGTGAAATTTGGAAATCGCGAAGGAACGATTTCCCCTCATCACGAGACCAAGCGAAGCGCCTTTACCATGTCCCCCGAGATGTGCGGCACGTGCCACAACGAAAAAAGCCCGTACGGTGTATGGGTCAAGTCCACGCACCTGGAATGGAAAGCGGGTCCGTATTCCAAGGAAGGCGTGCGATGCCAGGATTGTCACATGCCCAAAGCGGAAACGAAGAACGCCATTTTATCCAAGCCCCAAAAAGACGTGGCTCAGCACTTGTTCCACGGGGCTCATTCCCCGAGCAAGCTCCGAGGCGCCGTCGAGCTGCGTATGCATCCCGATCGCCGGGACGTGGAACCGGGTGAGCCCGTGGTTATTACGGTGCAGGCATTCAACCACAAGGCGGGACATAAAATTCCCAGCGGGTCCGCCGAGGAGCGGCAGCTCTGGCTGACGGTCATCGCTTACGACGCCGACGGAAAAGCCTATCACCTGCCGGTGGATAAAAAGGATTTCCCCGGAGAAGAGTTCACGATTTCAAGTAACGTCCTCGCTTACCAGGACATCGGAGAGATCATGGACCTGCCGGACTTCAAGGGGTTGCCCCGTGATGCCCTTCCCTACGAAGGCGACCGCGTATTTCGTCTTCCCTACTTCGATCCAAAGGGTCGTATGACCATCGCACAATGGAACACGGCATCGCTTGGGACCGACTACCGCATCGGCCCGCGGGAAACGAAGATCGAAACGTATACATGGAACGTTCCCGACGATATTCCAGAAGGAAGAATCCGGGTTGTTGCAGAGATCCATTATCGACGTCTCGTGAAATCGGTGGGCGAGTTTCTCGGTGTTCCGGCAAAGGAGATGGAACCCGTCCTGGTTAACCGTACGGAAACATGGTTCGATATCGTGGACTAAGTCCGGCAGTGAGAACACCGCCTTCACCATTCCGCTTCAGCCTGCCTTTTCGGATGGCGGGAAGAACCACCTCCAGCAAACCCTTACCATGTCTTTAATCCGCGCAGAGACAGTGTGCATCTTCTTCGATCGCGATTGCGCGCGATCTTAACTGGTATTTAATAAACAGGAATACATGCCTCATGAACAAATCATCATACGTATTTTCCGTAATCCTGTCGGTCACGGCATTGATTTTTTTGACTTCCGTGGCCGATGCCATACCGGCATTTGCCCGCAAATACAAGCTTTCCTGCTCCACGTGCCATTCAGCCATACCTAAGCTCAAGGATTTCGGCGAAGAATTTGCCGCGAACGGTTTCATGCTTCCCAGCGGCAACGAACCGAAGCGCCAGTACGTGGAAACGGGAGACGACGATCTTCTCCTTCAACGCTTCCTTCCGCTGGCTATCCGCTTCGACGGATTCCTGCAACTTGCAGACAGGGAAAAGGGAAGTCTTGATCTTGAAGCGCCGTACGGTATTAAACTGCTCAGTGGCGGCCCGATCTCCAACTACGTTTCGTATTATCTCTACTTCTACATGGATGAACGCGGCGAAGTGGCCGGACTGGAGGATGCCTTCGTGCATTTCAACAACCTGTTCAATACCACCCTTGACATCATCGTCGGCCAGTTTCAGGTCTCCGATCCCTTGTTCAAGCGCGAGCTTCGTCTTACTTACGAGGATTATCTCGCCTACAAAATGAAGCCCTCGTTTTCCAAGGCGAAACTGACGTATGAACGAGGTGTTTTGGTTAGCTATGGGTTTGATTTCGGTCTTGACGTCACAGCGGAAGTGCTGAATGGTAACGGTATCGGGGAAGCCGAAAACCGGATCTTCGATTTCGATAACGGAAAGACGTTCGCGTTCAGGGCCTCCCAGAATCTCGGCTGGATCAGGCTGGGGGGATTCGTTTACACCGGTTCAGAATCCTTTGAAGAGGCGGGACTCCGCCTGGATAATACGCTCTCCATGTATGGACCGGATCTTACCTTGCAAGCCGGGAATTTTGAGTTAAACCTCCAGTATTTGCACCGCGAGGATAAAGTGAGCGGCAATAGCAATATGAATACCGCCATGGACGGCGGTTTCGCCGAGTTGATTTTCTTTCCGGGTGGAAACAGATCGCGATGGATTCTAACCGCGCTGTACAACCAGATTGAAGGCCCCGGCAAGATGTACGACTACAAGACCGCTACTCTCAGTGTCAGCTACTTGCTCGCGCGCAATATTCGTCTCATGACCGAAGTAACCCATGATTTCTTGAACAAGAAACCGAAGCTCACGACGGGATTTGTGACAGCGTTCTGAAAAGCAATTTCGCACGTTGAAAAGCCGCCGGAGAATCAAGACCGGCGGCTTTTTCAGTATGACTCCGCGCTCGATCCTGCTGAAGTGGGATAGAGGCCCTTTTCATTTTTCCAGGTGTTTACCGCATCGGCCCACGGGGGACGAAGATCGAGGCGCATTCATGGAACGCCCCGCTGCAAAAAACGGGCTGGTGCCGGTGATCTGTGGATTCGTGAAATTCCTTATTTAGATTTTGTCTAAATCAAAATAGTGCGTATTTTTGTCATGATCGTATGTGGATATGCGATCATGTTTTTTAGGTAACAGCAACGCAAAGATGCGAATAAAATCGTCATACCGAACGGATCCTGAATGCCACTTGAAGACTGGAAACGAGC
>JAADGX010000056.1:0-11078 GCA_013152135.1 Chlorobiota bacterium | reverse complement strand
ATTGACGGCGAGATTACATCGTCATAAGCGGTAAACCTTCAAATAATGTCAGTTAAGGAGAAAATCTGTGCACAGTGGACATATACTCATTCACCTTATTGCCGGGGTTATCTTGTTGACCTCGATTCCCTTGGCATCTTACGCCCAGAGTGGAAGTATAAAGGGTGTCGTGCATGACGAGAGCACCGGACGACCTCTGACCGGCGTAAATGTGTTGCTGAAAGGCACAACCTTCGGTGCGGCGACATCCGATTCCGGGAGCTTCGCTATTGACAATGTTCCAGTCGGCAAATACACGATTGTCGCAAGCAGAGTCGGATACCGGACACAACAACGCGAGATTATAGTCCGTGAGAACGGTCTCCTCTCGCTTTCTTTTTCCCTGTCGACGCAGCCCGTGGAAACGCAAGAAGTCGTGGTTGAGCGAGAGATGTTGATCGGCAGCACGGACAGGATTTACAGCATCCCCGGGTCAGCGCATTATATCGGTCCGGAAGAGATGGATAAATACAGTTACAATGATATCAATCGTGCTTTGCGCGAGATTCCAGGCGTCTACGTCCAGGAGGAAGATGGTTACGGCCAACGCCCCAATATCGGCTTGCGGGGCACGGGCGTTGAACGCAGTGAAAAGATCACCGTCATGGAGGATGGCGTGTTGATGGCGCCCGCTCCCTATTCAGCTCCGGCGGCCTACTATTTTCCCACGGTCGGACGCATGCAGGGCATTGAAATCCGTAAGGGCTCCAGTCAGATCAAGTACGGTCCATTTACCACGGGTGGTGTCCTGAATTTGCTCTCCACCAGGATTCCCTCCGGGTTCCACGGCCGCGCGAATCTCATTGCAGGCGAGGATAACACCCGCACCATTCATGCGTTTGCCGGGGATGCGTATGATAACCTGGGATTCCTCGTCGAAACCTATCAATTCAGCGTCGATGGCTTCAAAGAACTTGATGGTGGCGGCAACACCGGCTTCGACAAAAAGGACTACCTGGCAAAAATTCGCATCAACACAGATCGCGACGCCGGTATTTACCAGGAATTGACCTTCAAGATCGGTCAAACTGATGAAACTGCAAATGAAACCTACCTCGGTCTGACCGAAGCGGATTTTCAACGTACCCCATTCCGCAGGTACTCCGCCTCGCAAAAGGACGTGATGAATACCGAGCACAGGCAATACCAGCTCAGGCATTTCGTCAAGCTTTCCGACAATTTTGATATTACAACGACCGTCTATCGCACGGATTTCAAGCGGAACTGGTATAAACTTGACAAAGTGCGCGCCTCGGAAGAAGACGCAGGTGTGAAAATAGGAAACCTGTTGGCCGATCCAGCCTCCTATGCAGCTGAATATTCGATCATTACCGGCGGCTCCAGTGCGAACGACAATGCTCTTGAAGTCAAGGCCAATAACCGTAAATATTTCGCCCGCGGCGTGCAATCGATCATCGGCGCGCAATTCGGTACTAATAGCAGCGTGCATGAAGTGGAGGTGGGGTTTCGTTACCATGAAGATGAGATCGACCGTTTCCAATGGGTCGACGAGTATCGAATGGACAGCGGCGTCATGAAGCGAGGCAGGGATTCCCGGCACGGAAAGCAATCGCGTCGGCAGGGCAAAAGTGTGGGCGGCCTTCGTGCAGTATAAATTCATGCTCAGTAAATTCATCATCGTTCCGGGTGTCCGTTACGAGAGTATGACGCTCAGCCTTGATGATTACGGCAAGTCGGACCCGCAGCGGACGGGCCGCAATGTAAAATCTCGCGTTAACAAGGTAAGCATATTCATTCCCGGCATCGGGTTGGATTATCAATTCACACCATCATTCACTTCGTTTCTGGGCGTCCACAAAGGGTTTTCGCCACCCGGTTCGAAGGAAGGCACCAGGCCGGAAGAGAGCATCAACTACGAGCTTGGCGCCCGCTACCGTAACAGTACGTTGGCCGTGCAAGGCGTGATTTTCTTCAATGACTACAGCAATCTTCTCGGATCCGATCTCGAAGCCAGCGGTGGCGAGGGCACGGGATACCTGTTCAATGGTGGCGAGGTCGATGTGAAAGGTATCGAACTGTCGGCGAGTTATGACATTGGCGAGGCTGCGCAGATGACTGGTTTTGCAATTCCGCTTCGCGTATCGTATACCTACACCGACGCCGAATTCCGGAACAAGTTCAAAAGTGACTTCGGGCCCTGGGGCACAGTCGAACCCGGCTTTGAATTGCCCTATTTGCCGCACCACCAGATCGCAACCAGCATCGGGCTTGAATGGACGAAGTTCGCCGCCAACCTCAGCGCGAAATACGTCAGCAAAACGCGCACGGAAGCCGGTACGGGCGACTTTGTACCCTCGCTGAGCACGGACGCGCGCCTTGTGCTCGACGTCTCTGTCGACTATGCGCTGACGCCAAGAAACAAAGTCTTTGTCAGTGTTCGCAACCTGACGGACAGGACCTATATCGCAGCGCGGCGGCCGGCCGGCATTCGACCGGGATTGCCGCGGACACTTATCTTTGGCCTGAAGTCCGATTTCTGACAAGAGCCGAAACGTACGACTCAATTTGTAACGGCGTTCAGATAAATAGTTCTTCAAGTCGAAAAAGCCGCCGGAAGATCAAGACCAGCGGCTTCTTCATGATTCCATTTCCAATCGAACGAGAAAACGTTTCGGCCGAATTTACTCCTTCCCGCGCATCCATCGAACCGTCTGCACGGCCATAAGGATGACCAGCACCAGTAAGCCGAAGTACAGCACCTTGAACATGTCCGACCCCGATTCGCCGATGGGGTTGACCGGGTGGCGGACACGGGGAGCGGTTTTCATCGTCACCCAGGCGAAAACGCCAAGGATCACGCTCGCTCCGGCCGTAAACCATCGGTCCTTGACCCAGAGAACAACAGCGATCAAAACGACGCTGGCGCCAAGCACCCATAAACCGGCGCGAACCTGCGGTTCATCCCACGCGATGGCCACACCCCAGGCGAGATACGAGGAGATCATTCCCGTAATCTCGTATGCTACCCAGAATATCACCGCTGTTTTCAGCACCGCCATGCACCATCGGTCCACTTCATTCGTTTTCCACACCATGGCTGCAAGGCCCATCAAACCTGTGGCCGCAAAGACGATCAGTCCCGTTCGTGCCACTGCGCCGTGGAGAAAAACAGCCTTGATGTTGGCGCCCAGGACTTGCTCGGAGGGCAGCAGGTAGAGCAATACGGCAACGAGGAAACCCAGGACGATCCAGGTTGCCGGTATCATGCGATGTTCAATTAGTTTTTTCAATACGTTTAACCTCTTTTTCCAATTCCAGGATACGTCTTGCGATATGCTGTGGAACGTTTTCGTATCGCGCATATTCCCTGTAGTACATGAGAGCAATCTTCAACTTTCCTTCCTGCTCGTAGTACATGCCAAGGTTATACGCGGCTTCCCCGTTGGTGGGATCGGATGCATACGCCCTCTTCCACATTTCAAAAGCTCCGGCGCGGTCTTTCAGCATGTAGAGGCAATTTCCATAGTTGTTGAGAGCCATCGAAAACTTCGGGCGTTTCCTGACAACCCGCCGGAAACAGTCGGCCGCCTCCGTGTACAGGCCCGCGTCCGCGTATTGTCGGCCGAGGTTGTACTGGGCGTTGACGTCAGCGGGATCAAAGGCGACAGCGGTTTTAAAGAACGTCAGGGGGTCCCGCCAGTACGTGCCCCTGGCCACGGTAATCAAACCATGAATCAATACCACCGCGGCAATGACCGGGATGGCATATTTCCACCGCAGCAAATAATACGCACCGACCACGCACAATCCCGCCGAAGCAAGATAGACGCCCTTTTCGGTCATGAGGTATTCGCCGAACCTGCCCACGTTGAACCAGATGGAAATCCACACAAAAAACCACGTGTACCAGAACGCGAGTTTGCGGTGGTTTTTCCACAAGTACCACCCGACACCCAAGGCAATCGCCAGGACAATCCACGACAAGAAAACCTCCATCGTCGGTTCATACCGAACGGACAGCGGGTAAACGGCAACCATACCGTCGGGCACAATCGTGATCTTGATGTACTTCTGGACGATCACCGCAATCGTGTTGAGCAGGGGCATTGCGCCGATGCTGCTCAGCGGCGGCCCTTCACCAACCGTCAGGATTCGCATCGGGATGTACAGGAGGAGGACGAAAAGATACGGGACAAGCCGGAGAAAGCGTTTTCTGTCTTCACCGGCACGGAACGCGAATTCATAGGCAAGAAGAATGACGGGCAACAAAACGGCGCTTTCTCTGCTCAGCAAAGCGAGAACAAACGCCAGCAACGCCAATGGATCCCGTCTCCGGTGATACCAGTACACCGCGAGGACAGCGAACAACGCCATGATGATGCTCGACAGGCCGTACACCCAGTACACAGCTTCTCCCCGCGCGGGATTGACCGCGTACAGCAACCCTGCCGCGAAAGCAAGCCCTGGGCTCCCCATGAGTTCGCAGATAAGGTAGAAAAGGAGAACCACCACTGCGGCATTAAGAAGCACGTTGACCAGGTGATACGACCACGGTTTCGACCCGGACATCTGGTAAATCAAGGCGTAGGTCAACCTTACCACCGGGCGATAATATTTGAGCATACGCTCTTCGCCTTGCTGCCTGTCTTCCAGCCTGAGACCTGGCGACGTGAAGAACTCGCTGATATTTGAAAGGGAGCGGATTGCCTCGTCTTGTTCGACAACTTGCCTGGAATCCCATATCAACGGGTTGCCCAGCGAATACGCATACAACGTTATGGAGAGAGCCGCGAGAATAGAGGCAAGCACAAGCCGTTGCCTGCCCTGCTTCCAGGCCAGCCATTTCCGGGGAAAAGGCAGGTGGAGTTTTTCCATCACGCGAAATTATTGGTTGGTTATTTGGTGGTGCCTGAAAAAGAGAAAATTCTTCGCGGAAAACGTCTCACTCTCTGGCGCGTAACAACAGCGTCATCGCTCGTCGAAAAACTTATGGAAATCCCCGGCGATGAACAATAACGCTTAAGTCGGTTCTTGGCCTTTTGACTCCGCTCTGGGCATCGAAACATGTTCCACAGGCTTCATAACAGTTCTTTACAAGGATAGACTGGCCTCATCGCCGCTGACGGCAGGTTGTCCAATCATCGTCTCGCGCCTGGGAAACAAGGCTTGCAACAACCCCTCGCTCGCCTCGTCGCCCCCGTCCCGCGCGGCATGCGCAATGACCACGGGACAACCGCAGGCATCGCAGGAAGCGTTTTCGGCGAACGTACACGGTTCCTTTATTTTGAAGTTGACGTCGAAGGATACGGCTTTATCCTTGTAGATACATGTCTTCGCTATCTCTTCGCTGTAGCGGGATCTGAACAACTCGATGGCGTTACGCGAATGCAGTAACGTGCCGGGGAAATCGCGGTGAAGCCGGAGAAGCTCATCCACTGCCTGGTCGCGGCGATGACCGTCAACGCGCGAGGGGTCGCCCGGCCTACCCACGTGAAATCCGACCAGGATTCCCAGGGCTCGCGTGGACGCAACCAGTTCCGGGAGCCATGAAATGTACTCTACCGACTCCGCGGTAAGCGTGGTCGCGAGGGCGAAGGATTGCGCGGGAAGCTCCGCCATGTTGCGCATCGCCGTGTCGAATGCCCCTTCACCGCGCAGGGCGTCGTGGACTTCTCTCGGCCCGTCGATGGAAACGAGAAGCCCTGCACCCAGGTCGGTGGGAACGGGGATCACGCCCGAGGTCGCTATCGCGTTGCGGGGGAAGAGCGCCATTGCTTCGCGCAGTAGATCGAGTCTCAGAAGCGGCTCCCCGCCGATCCAGAATGCCGAGCGAATACCGTAGGTATCCCTGGCCTGCTCGAGCTTGAGAAGAAATCCCTCGTCATCGAGATCGGGAGGAACGGGCGATACGTCGGTGTAAAAATAGCAGTGCCTGCATCGCAATGGGCACTCACCGGTCAAGTCGAAGATTCCTATGGGGCGTGTTTGATTCATAACTGTGGGATAACCTGCTCCTGATATCAGATGAAATGATGAACCGGATATGCTCACCGGTCGGCCGTCTTATTGAGAAAGTACGAAAATCTTTCCGCTTCAGTCCGCCGGGATAGCCAGCTCTCTCAGGCGTTCGTAATACGGACGGCATTCTTCAAGGAGCGGTTTCAACCGTTCGGGAAACGGGTCCGATTTTGGGCGGTACGGTTTGAAGCCGGTGGAACGATGAACGCCGCCGTACCAGTACTTCGCCCATACGCCGTCACCCACCAGGAAGTCGCTGTCGAAAACAGACGTTTTCCAAGTATAGACGAAAAGGAGAAAAGCCACGAAGAAACACTGGAATGATTACATGGCGCCGACTGGAAATCTCAACGTGACCGTGGCTCCGCCTCCAGGGTTGTTCGAGACTTCTATTTGGCCACCCAGCAATTCCATCAATGATCGTGCGATCCACATGCCCAGGCCGGTACTGCTTTCTCCCCCCGTCGGCAGAGCGGTTAGTCTCTGAAACGGCATGAACATGCGATCCAGATCCTCGTGCGAAAATCCGGGCCCCGAATCATCAATCGCGACGAGGAGCTCCCGGCGCCGCAGGTTGCAACTGATCGAGATCGTGCCCCCCTGCCGGCTGTACTTCACGGCGTTGCTGAGTATGTTGTCCACGATTTCCGTGACAAGGGCAACGTCCGTCTTGATCACCAGGGGAGCGCTTTCGCACTGGTACTGCAACGCGATATTCTTTTCATCAACAGCAATCTTGTAGGATTCTACCAGTCCTTCCAGGACTTCCCGCATGTCGACAATCTGTTTCTCGACCTTGATTCGTCCTGACTCGATACGCGACACCAGCAGAACACGGCGCACGAGGTTCAACATACGCTCCATGCTCATTTGCAGGAATCGTCCCAGGGTCGATCCCGCGATTTCCGTGTCCAGGGGAATGCCCCGTTGCAGCAGGTCGAACCCCCTCCGCATGTTCGCCAGTGCGTTGCTCATATCGTGAGCAAAGAAATTGATGAAAAAGGAACGCGCGCGGGACAGCTCTTGCACCTCTTCCATGCTGGCCTTCAAATCCTTATTGATTTTCTGTATCTCCTCCGTGCGGCGCGTTACTTCTTTGCTCAATTCGATGTTCCGTTTCTTGATAATTCTCGTTCTCATTTGCACGGCGCCCAGTATGAGGGCCGCTATTGCCAGGACAAGCAGCGCCAGGAACCACCAGGCAAGGTAAAATGGGGTTGGAACAATGAAAGTAAATTCCACCGGGTCCGACCACGGTCCTCCACACAAGCTGCTCCGTACGCTGCACTGGTATTCGCCCGAAGAAAGCGGAGGAGTGGTGAATCGAGGGTTGGTAGTGCTATAGGTCTTTACCACGCCGTTGTTGTTAAACGTGAACTCGAACATGCCCGGGTCTGCGTCGCCGGTCCGGTTCGTCGAACAGTAAATCGTTACCCTGCATCTGTCCTGGGAAAGCCTGAAAACCGAAGGCAATACGGGGCGCGAGGGAAGCACGTGATCGAAAAGCCGTCGACCGTCTTCATCAATCCGGTATATGCACATGGAGGTCTTTTTCGCCGTGCGCAGGATTTCATCCTCATTGTAACGTGTTACCCCGGAGCGGCTCACGACCCATATCCTTTCGTGGCTGTCCTGGAATATCTTCGTTACGGCAAGGTGAGTAAGGCCGGAGGTAACAACGGAGATGACGCCGGAAGGAAACCGGCGCAGCACAAACAGTCCCTTCTCTCCACCCGCAAGTATGTAGCCGGGATTAACCAGGATCGCGTTTACGGAACCACTGGTCTTTTCATCGAGCACGACGGTCAGCGCAGTATCCATGTCCTTAAAAAGTCCATGTCTTGCTGCCACCAGCAATTTCCCGTCGGTGTCGAAAGCCAGGGAATTCACTTGCTCGCGCCAATCCCTGAGATGGGGAGCAGATGTTCGTTCCACCCGCATGGTCTCTTCATCGAAATACGCCAGTCCTTCATCCGTCCCGATCCATGCCCCTGACGAATCGGGAAGCATGCAATTCACGTGGGCGTTTGGCAGGCCGGGCTGGAAGATGCTTCCGGGAACCCGCCTGGAGGATGTATCGAAAAACATCAATTCCTGCCTTTTATCATCCGACCGGAAATACCCGAGATTTCGATTCATGGAGAACAGTATTCCTCCTTGCCGGGTGTGAACGAATCGGATCAAATGCATGGGAACGACGGGCGCCTTTCCAGCAGGCAAAGAGGAAAAAACAACGACGCCCGATCGCGGATCTTCCGGTTTTGAATACCGGAGCAATTGAAACGAGGTCATGATCCATAACTGTCCTTCACGACGATGCATGTCTTCAATGAAGGGCATCGGCAACTTCGATTCCGAATAGGAAAATGATCTCACGCGCTGGACGCGCGAATCCGGCTCGAGGCGGTACACTGTGTTTTCAACACCCAAATACACGCGGCCATGGAATTCCGCGATGGAGTTCGTGGGTTTTCGGATAGCATACTTTCGAGTGGTCGTGGACAATAAACGGGTTAATCCGCAATACGTAGGGATCCAGAGGGAACCGTCGTTGTCGCGCCAGAGATAATTATGAACATAGCTGTTGGAAAGGCCGTTCGTCGTGTTGAGTAGATCAATAATCTTCTCGCCGTCCGCGCTCATCTTGAATACGCCAAGCCCCGGCTGAGTTACCCAAAGGTACCCATCCGCCGAGACGATGGCTCCCATGCGAGACAGGGGCAATTTTCGGACACCCGACCTCCCGAATCGAAAGACACCGGCATCCATCGAGAAAAACAGGCCCCGGGAATTTTCATGCATCCAGAAAACGCAACCCGTCCTGCTATATGCATACAGAGAGGGAACGAGAACCTCGATGTTATATGAATCGCCGTTTTTATTCAACCGAAAAATCGAGGAAGAAGCCGCCAGGAGGGAATTCCCCGAGACCGTCAGCGCGGTGATACCGTGGCCGAATGCTCCCTCCTTGCGCGTGAGCGTGCCAAATACATAGCCATCCTTTTCACGCCGACACCACTGTAATCCCGGATTGATCGTATCGCGATACCGGATGTCATACGCCCGGTAATCGTCGCTGATGGCGCTGACCCACAGTTTCCCGTCCCAAACGACCAGAAACGCAGTCGTATATCTGCCGAATTCATCGACGTGGCGGAAGACCGGTTTTCGCCCCGAGGTCGAATCCAACTGGAGACGATAAACGCCGTTGATCGTGCCGCACCACAACGTGCCGTCATAGATCGCCATGCCCAGCACCGCTCTTTTCAGGCCGTCCTCTTCCCCGAAGTGAAGCCAGTTCGTTCCATCGAATCGCGACACCCCCCGCTCGTGCCCTACCCACAGCATCCCCGCGCTGTCCCTGATCACGCTGTACACGATGGAAGTCGGAAGACCGTCAGACTCGAGGAAAATTCTCGTGTCCCACTGTTGACCGTAACCCGCGTGGACAACGAGTATAAAAACAACGGCGATTTTCAACGTCCGAACAATGACGCCGATTAAAAGCCGGTCCCGGCATTTTAAGGCGCTGGACACGTTGTTGACAACCAACGGGGTTGCGTTCTGTCTCTTCATGAAAGCTGTTGTTTCTTTCATTGTACGATCCGATGTATTACATTGATCAAGATAAACAACTCTGGTATTTTATGATGGTCATACTACCTTCAAAAGCCCATGTATCGCCTGTTCCTGGTTGATGATTGGCCGGATACGCTCGCGTTGATGGCGAGGGAACTCGAAACAAACGGATTCCGGGTCGAGACCTTCACTTCGGGGATATCCGTGCTGGAGCGGCTTCGAAGCGATCATCCCGACCTTCTGCTTATTGATGTAAACATGCCGGAAATGTCCGGGCTTGATGTCCTGGTGGAACTCCCCTCGGTCGCTCCCGACGTTCCGGCCATCCTCATGACCGGAGTCGAGGAAAATCTCACCGAAGTGACGGTCCGGGCCATGAAACTCCACGCGGTGGATTTCATCGAAAAATCCGCGCCGATTGAGAAAATCCTGGACAAGATACGCGAGGTTGTCGAAAGACATGACTCTTTGCTGCATGACCGGTACACCTGCGAACAGATGCTGGAGAAATTCGGGTTCATCGGCTCCGGTCCGGCCATGCAAAAATTGTGCTTGATGATAGAGCGCGTTGCGGATTCGCCCCATCCTGTCTTCCTGATCGGGGAGACGGGCACGGGCAAGGAGCTTGCCGCGCGAGCGATCCATCGCCTGAGCAACCGTCGCGACGAAGTATTCCTGGCCATAAATTGCGGCGCCATCGTGGACACGCTGGCGGAAAGCGAACTGTTCGGCCATGTCAAAGGCGCATTCACCGGCGCCGACGCTGCTCGGGAGGGACTTTTCAGTATCGCGGAAAAGGGCACACTGTTCCTGGACGAAATCTCGGAAGCCAATTCCACCATACAGGTCAAGTTGCTCCGGGCCCTCGACCCCGGCGAATTCACGCCCATCGGGGGAATGCCCCGGAAGGTGAAAACGCGGATTATTTGCAGTTCCAATCGCCTGCTGAAGCACGGCGAAACCGATAGTCTGCGGCGCGACCTGTTCTTTCGACTGGAGGCGGGCACAATTTATATCCCTCCCTTGCGCGACCGAAAAGAAGATATTCCACTGCTGGCGCGATTCTTTTTCGACGAGGAGCGGCGGTTCAATCCGGATGAACCCCCGTTTGACATCACGCATGACGCATTGGATCTTTTGTCCATGATGCGCTGGGAAGGCAACGTGAGGGAACTGCGCGGCTTCATCCGGCGGTTGCGCTTGAGCGTTTCCGACGATGCAATAAAACCGGAACACGTATCGGAGGCATCCAGGGAACGCTACCTTGTCGGCGAACAAACGGAAAGCGAGGATAGCATACGCAACTTCATCGCCGCGCATCGCTCGTTCATACTCCGGGAAGGCGTGGAAGCATTTATAACCACCTTCCGCGCCGAGCTTTTTCGATTCTTTCTCTCAGAGGCCAGCGGCAACAAGGCCGAAGCGGCCCGCCTGCTGAAAATGGACCCGAGCACGTTTCGCAAAGCCCTGGAACGGCTGGG
>JAADGX010000039.1 GCA_013152135.1 Chlorobiota bacterium | reverse complement strand
GAACCGACTATTTGTATTGGTACTGAGTGTAAGGCGGCTGACTTCCTTAAAGGCGTTCGAGCAAGCCGTTGATCATGTCGATCTTGGACATCTTTTCCCCGATGCGCCCCTGGAGTTCGAAGGCTTTTCCCTGCAGCACGTCGATCTCCTTGCGCAATACCTGCCGGCGTTCCTCGATGGCCTGGAACTCGCGCTCTGCCTGAAGCACACCTTCCTGGAGGTGAACCTCCCCGACAGATTCCTTGCCGAGCTTCACGTCGATGCGCTTCAACTCCTCGCCGATTGTTTCCCTCTCGGAATCCATTTTCTCCAGGATGGAAGCGATGTCGTTTCGTCGTTTCTCCAGTTGTTCAATGTCCGACTTCTTGCGCGTGATTCGCTGGACCAACTCGACAAGGTTGTTTTGAACGGAGGAGATTTCCACCTTCTTGGACGTCATGACCTTTTCCCGCTCGAGATGTATCGCCTGAAGTGTGGAATGCTTCACATCCAGGTTGGAGATGTCTTCCATTATTTCATCGAGCTCACGCTGGAGACGCACCGTATCCGCTTCAAGCTTCTTCACGTCCTGTTCATGGCTCTTCCACTCGTCTTCCAACCTCTGCCTGGTGGCGGAAAGAGAACGATTTCGCTCCTGGAGAATCAAGCGTTTCTGTTCGAGTTCGTGCTGCAAATCAGAGCTGCCGCGATACGATGCCTGGCTTTCGCGCAATCGAATCTTGATGTCCGAGGCCTCTTGCTGGAGCACGTCCAGGAGCGCTTCCGCGTTTTGAAGACTTTGCTTGCGGTCATCTCTTTGCGTGCGTGCAACGGTCAGTTGTTCTTCCAGAGGTCTCAGACGGTTGTGCAACCCGGCGTAATCTCTTTCCAGTACGTCGATCTCAAGTTCTTGCAAGCGGCCCGCGTACTTCTGGTAGCGCGTGGCTTTTTTCGCCTGTCGTTCCAGCGACCGGACTTTCTTTTCCACCTCGTCGATAATATCGTTGACGCGAAGAATATCCGCTTCCACGTCCTTCAGCCTGCGGTTGGCTTCCTTGCGCCGCACCTTGTACCGCGTCACTCCCGATGCTTCCTCGAAGAGACCTCTTCGGTCTTCTTCGCGTTCACTGAGAATGGTTTCCACCATTTTCAGTTCTATAACCGAGTAGGCGTGAGCGCCCATGCCGGTATCCATGAACAGCGACAGGATGTCCTTAAGGCGGCAGACGTTACGGTTGATCATGTACTCGCTTTCGCCGGAACGGAAGACGCGTCGGGTGATGGTGACTTCCGTGTATTCCATGGGAAGAATGTTCTTCGAGTTTTCCACGGTCAGAGACACTTCCGCAACGTTTATCGGCTTCCTCGTCTTGGTGCCGTTGAAAATAACGTCCTCCATTTTATCGGAGCGAAGGACGGAATACCGTTGCTCGCCCAACACCCACCGGATGGCGTCAACGATATTCGATTTGCCGCATCCGTTTGGTCCAACCACGCCGGTTATACCGTCGTTAAAGGTTATAACAGTCTTCCCGGCGAAAGACTTGAACCCCATTATTTCCAGTCTGCTTAGATACATATCCCGTCAAAATATATTGTTACGACAATTCCGTCAATGCAGGAATTGCGACCAGAACGATACGCTCCGAAAATGATATTCAATCTGTGCGAACAGCCCTGTGGACGCGTTCAACGATAGCAAGTAGTACGTTTTCAGAACAATCAAAACGAAATACCCGGCAAGGTAAGCGAATACCGGTCTGAAATCAAACACGATGGCGACGCCTTTCAACAAGCGCGTAAATCCCCAAAGATGAAAGACGAAAAACACCGCCAGAATCACAAGGGGCATGAACGGCAGTTCCATCAATTGATGCAGGATCATTGCAAACGGAGCAAGCAAGAGGAATGGTATTACCGACCACATCGCGACAGAGTAGGCGTCGAACAGAAACAAGCGGCGGTGAACCGCCAACGAAAACAGTTTAATAATTACCGTGGCAATTAGTAATAGCAAGAAATATATCAGGGAGAAAATAACTATACCAAGAAAAGGATTCCACGCGGCCTGAATCAGGTATTGTTTAAGGGAGGACGGAAAAACAAGTGTAAACAGGAAATCCATCGTAGGATTGGTACGGAAGTAGAACAGCAATCCCGTGGTATACAGGGCGGCGGACAGCGACGAAAGCAAGCCGACGACCGTTGTTTGAAAAATCGATATCATACGCTGGTCGCGTATATCGGCGAAGAAATTGAAGGAACGGCGGATGGAGCGAAAAACGTTTTCGCGAAAGCGCCTGAAGAGATTGAACATCACGGCAAAGAAGAGAATGATAAGGATGCCGATGATGATGAATACGGGGGGATTGGGCGGATCGTACGATCCAATTACCAGGTCCGGTGTGCGCTCGTTGTTGAAAAGCGCCTTCAGCACATCATACGCAATGCGCTTTTCGCGGTTCATATCGACTATGCCCGTCGAAGCAACACGCATATCATGGCCACCGGTGATCATGATGGGACAGGAAGTGATGTAATCGACGTAGGTATCGATAAATCTTCCCTGGGCGTTCAGCTCATCGAGAAGCGGCCACAGAGAACGGTAGAATTCCGCTTGCGCGTACGACGAGGAGGGGTCGCTGTAACCGTTATTATTACCAACTTCCACCGGGTAGCTGAGGGAGCCGACGATGAAGGGCAGCTTTATTTTCCTCTCGTTCCACTCGTGAAGCTTTTCAACAACATCGTGCTGATGAAAGAACGGGATGTCGAAAAAGACGAGATCGAGATTTTCCAGATCCTTGTCACCGGGTGGCGAGACAAATCCCGCGTAGAGAAGCACTCTGCCGCCCTTACGGATTTCCGGAAAGCATTCCGTGATCGGCTTATCGGAAGGATCGTACCCGCTTCCCAGGCCAATACCCGTCAGGGACGGATGGTTCCTGTCAGAGGCCAGGATGTCCTGGTATAAAGACAGGGTGAGAGAACGAATATTGCCGCGCGAAAGAAGCGGAGTCGGAACGTCGAACAACGGCAGGTCTTCGAAAACAAGCAATCCATACTGATCGCACAGGGTCAGGAAATACGGGTGCACGGGTGACGAAAGAATCCGTATTGCATTGGCGCCGATGTTTTTGAGATAAATGACATCCTGTTCCATCTCGTCACGGGAAAGGGAAACGCCGGTACGAGGCGATGACACACGATACGTGAACCCTTTCAACGTGATCGGTTTCCCGTTGAGAAAAATTGCCTGTTTCCTTACCTCGATCTTTTTGAACCCGACCTGAAAACTATTTTCATCCAACAGAATAGCGCCACGATGGATTTTCAAACGAACGCCATAGCGGTTGGGAATGGATGGACTCCACGCCTGAATATCGGGGACCTGCAACTCGATCGACACCGGGTACTTTCGGTGGCTCTCAACTTCAAGAAACTGCGGACTGCTTCTTGTCAGGGACACACCGTTTTGTAAATCGAAAACTTCGATCGAATACTGTATCTTCGTTTTTCCGTATCGAATCGGAGCCGACAAGCTGTCGCTGGACAGTCCGGCGATGGCGCCGGTTGCGATAACACCTTTCAGCCGGATTTTCCCGGCCCTGCCGTCGCGCGACAGCGAACAATCGAAATCCGCCGAGGCAAACCAGACCGGGCTCGTCGCAATAACCGCAATATCTTTGACGATCCCACCACTGTTTCCAACTCCCCACAGCCGCTCGGAACCCGGAACCGTTTCAAAAGTCTTCAGGTAATTGCTCGCCTTGATTCTTATGCTATTGCGCCCCGGCTTCAGTATTCTTTCCGCGATTCCGAGAGTAAAAGAACCGGGCCCGGAGTGTTTGCCGATAAGATGTCCATTGATATACACTTCCGCGTAGTAATGAATTCCCAGTGCGGACAAATAAAAGGCGCGGTTTCTTGACAGGCCGGCTGGAAGAGAGAACTCTCTCCTGAACTCCACGCTCGCACGTTCGAAATATGTCGACGGAACGCGCACGCGCCCCCAGGTCTCTCCGTCGGTGCTGTATTCCCATATTCCGTTCAGATCGATAATGGACCTGGCACCGGACCTGTACTGACTTGATGCATCCAGAAAAGGGCGGTTAACCGTATAAAACACTGGTTGAGCCTCTGCAAAAGACAGCAGCACGCCAGAGAGAAACACGAAAAAACAAACGATGGCGGTCCATTCTCTGCGTCGAAACGGTTTAGCCATTAACTTCATGAGGATTCCTGGAAAAGTACGCTTGTTGGATCTAGGGGCATGAATTCGCATCAAGCTAACAAATCTACGAAACGAATCACCAACCTGCAACAAACAAGCCTTTGGGGAAGCGCCGTATATACCAGAGAAAAAACGACGACGCGGGCAATAATCAACACAAACAACAATACCGCATAGAAACTATTGGGCGGCAACACGAATAATCACCACGTCTTCATTAATCCGGATGCGTTCGTCGTTGAACTTTTCCCCACGACATGATATGGAAGAGGCTATAAGAAAGGAGACGTTGAAAGGAATGCCGGACTTCCATTGTCGGAAACCTCTCTGGAAACGCTGCGCAATAATTCCCATGTTAACCGAAAACAAAAGCGGGTGTTTCACGTGAAAAACCCGCTTCAAAATCACGGCATGTATCCGGGGCTGTTATCTCTTGCCTTTCTTTTGTGTATTGGCTTTTTTCTGCATTTCCGCCATAGCATTCTCCAGCCACCCCCTTTTCTTGTTCTTTTTCTTCTTTTTCTTCACCTTCTTCAAAGGCTCGTCTTCATGACGTTTATTAATCATCCACTGTTGTCCGATAGAGAGCAGGTTGAACATGAAGTAGTACAAATTCAATCCGGACGGAAACCCGTTAAAGAGAAGAGTAAACATAACCGGCATGATGTACACCATGCTCTTCTGGCGCGGGTCTTTAACGGACATCTTTTGCTGGATGAACATCGTTATTCCCATGAGAATGGCCAGACCGGAGAAATCCTGTATGCCTATGAGGGGAAGTTTGTCCGGCAGATGAAAAATGATGTCCGGCTGGGACAAATCCTTTATCCAGAGGATGAATGGCTGCTGACGCAGTTCGATCGTTGTATTGAAAAGAACAAACAGCGCATACAGAATCGGCATTTGGAACACCATGGGCAGGCATCCACCCATGGGATTAACCCCGTACTCCTTGTAGAGCTTCATCATCTCGGAGTTGAGTTTTTGGGGCTCGTCTTTATATTTTTCCTTCATTTCGCTCATCATCGGCTGCAATGCCTGCATTTTCCGCATGGACTGCATGCTCGTTTTCGTCAGCGGATAAAGAACGATTTTTATGAGGATGGAAATAACAACCAGCACCACACCGTAATTCGGGATGAACGTATGCAGGAACACGAACAATGGCATCATCAAGTACTCGGTGAATGGACGTACCACCCATGCCCATCCAAAACTCATCGCTTCCTCGAGACCAACCTTGTATTCCCTCAGCAGATTATATTGGAGGGGGCCAAAAAACAGCAGAAACGGTACTTCTTCCCTGGTTTCACCCGTGTACTTTATTTTCAGACTCGCCGTGTACACCTTCCTTTTCCCTTCATTCGGCAGCGGTATCGAGATACCTTCCAGATATACACCATCTGCGTTGTACCCCTTGTCCACGATAATCGCGTTCATGAAATACTTGTTGCGAACACCGGCCCAATGCACTCTCCCTCCGAACGACTTCTTTTCGACCTCCTCCATCGATGTCGCGTCGATCGATTCCTTTGTGTCACCAATCATGGCATACGCTTCAGCGTATGTTGCTTCCATGTCGCTTCTCTGTTCCGTCAGGTTCGGGGAATGTATCATGACCTGGTACTCGTAATTTGCGATGATATCCCCCATATTTCGCATATCCACCACGCAGCCAACGTCATACCTTCCATTTCGCACCGTAAATCTCTGAATGATCTTCGCGCTGTCATCAATAACCGGCAAAACGAGCTCGAACGATAACGAATCGTTTCCCGTCAGACGAACGGTATCCTTGTCGGGAATGTTCTCAAACCGGAAAAACAACTCCCGTGTATCGATCACTTTCCCCTCGACAGTCGAAAAGAGAAGGTGGAAATCCGTCCCCCGCTGCCAATCGATAAGTTGGACCGGGTTTTTGTTCCACGTGAAAAACTTCTTCAAAATGAAGCGATGGATCCCCCCGCCTTTCGAGGAGAAGACAACGATGAATTTATCGGTTTCTACCGTGAACGTCTTTTCCTCACCTTTTGCAAGATGTGCGAAATATGACCCATACACGGAGTCTATATCCGACGCTGAGGCCTTGTGTTTTTCTTGAATCGGCGGAGGTTTTTTTCTCTCGATTTCTTTCTTTTCGGGTACGGGCTTTTCAACAGCTTTTTGCGCCGTCGTGGTATCAATCTGCTCGTGTCGTTGTATTTCTTCCGGGTTCGGTGTGTTCATGTACATCCACACCATCAGAATTAATGCAATCGCAATGAAACCTATAACGGATTTCTTATCCATTCTCTTCTTTACGTTTATGGAACAGGGTCATATCCGCCCGGTCGAAACGGGTGGCATCTCAGAATACGTTTTATTCCCATCCAGACACCTTTGAATCCATATTTTTCAATGGCTTCTTTCGCGTACTGTGAACATGTCGGTTGGAATCGACAGGAGGAAGGCATATATGGCGACAATACCTTTTGGTAGATAATAATCGGGGTGACTAAAAGATATCGCCCTACTCTTTGAACTCCGCCGTCATGACGTGTCTTGTGAGCTCGAGTATTATTTGTTGTATCGCTCTTTTGATACATGTGTACTTTTGCTGTTTGCGACTTTTTGTATCGACAAACATAATGACGCAGGATAGACGAACGTTCTTTTTTCGACATGCTTCATCCAGTGGATGACACTCCTGTCGAAAAGCCTCCCGTAATCGTCGCCGGATTTTGTTGCGCTCGACCTTCGTCCGTGTTTTTCTCGTAGTGAATCCAACCCGGCAACCCGCACTTTCCTTTTCAATAATAAAAAAACATCGTAGCGGTTTTGACGCTACGACTGAACCAGATACAATTACGTCTTGAAAAGATCTATAGCCCTTGAGGATTCGCTTTCCGGGAAAGCGATATCCCCGTTGGGTTTTAGAATCGCGGCTCGTCGCTGACGGTGAGTCTCTTTCTTCCTTTTGCCCTTCGACGGGCGAGAACTTTGCGTCCATTTGCTGTCGCCATCCGGGCCCTGAATCCGTGTTTGTTTCGTCTTTTCCTTCTACTCGGCTGATATGTTCTTTTCATGGCTGGTACTTAAAGCTGTATTGACAGATAAAACAGGACTATCATACAAATGTCTGAAATTTTTGCGTTTGTTGCAAATCCAAGATGCCGAAAATGTCCCGACGTGCGCGTGGTATGTTCCGTGGTCTCGGACACAAATTCACCCTCGCTCCGTCTTCAACAGCAGTATAAATAACGGCGCCCCGATCACAGCAGTCACGGCACCGACGGGCAGCTCAACCGGTGCCAAGATTACCCTGGCCAGAAGATCCGCCAATACCAGCACGATCCCCCCGACAAGAAACGATGCCGGAATAAGAACCCGGTGATCCGGGCCGAATAGTTTTCTGCAGACGTGGGGAACGATCAAGCCCACAAATCCAATGGCTCCGCTCAGGCTTACGAGCACCCCCGTAATCAGCGAAGCAATTACATACGACACAATCACGATTTTCCGGACCGGCACACCAAGTTGCAACGCGGTCTCTTCCCCCAGGGCGATGACGTTGTACGAGTGGGCCATAAGGTAAAGAACAAAAACGACAACAACCATGAACGGAGCCAGTATAAAAACGGAGAGCGATTGCGCCATACCAAGGTTGCCCAGCAACCAGAACAAAACATTCCTCACCGGGTCGCCAATCACGACCACAAGAGCCAGGACAATCGCCGACAGAAAAGCTCCAACCATCACCCCGGCGAGCAAGAGAATTTCACTTTCCAAAACACCGTTCTTCATCCCGACGATGTATACCAACACTACGACCAGCAGCGCTCCAAGAAACGCGAACATCGACATCGCTCCGGCAAACCATGTCGCCAGTCCGAGAGCCACGGAAAACAGCGCTCCCACCGAGGCGCCGCCGCTTATACCGAGAATGTACGGTTCAGCCAAGGGGTTGCGTAAAAGCACTTGAAACACGACGCCCGCAACCGCAAGGCCTCCGCCGACCAACACTCCCAGCAACACACGCGGCATGCGGATTTCCATCAACACCGTCGCGTAAATATCCCTTCCGCGATAATCAGGATCGATGATGGAGAAGAAGGTGCGGAGAATTTCTTTGAGAGAAATGGAAACGGAACCGATGGAGAGAGAAACCATGCATACCATGCTCAAAACCGCTGCAAGGGAAATCACCATCCACGCGACTGATCGGGTGGTATGAACCCTGAAAACCGGCATTCAACGAAAAATCATCATGACTCATTCATGAGCTTCCAGCACACGTCCTTGAACAGATCCAGGTTCAGCGCGGTGATAGAAGATATTCCAATTACTTCGACAGGATGAATCGTTCTTTTCCAGGATTCAATGTCATTCTTGATTTCATCCGTCGCGACATCCATCTTCGTCATCGCTACGAATCTCGGCTTCTTCAGCAAATCCGGGTTGTGTTTTTCCATTTCCTTCAAGAGAGCGCTATAAACCTTTTGGTAATCCTCTTCCATGCAATCGATCAGGATTGCAATAACAGACGTGCGCTCAATGTGGCGGAGGAACTGGTGACCAAGACCTTTGCCTGCATGCGCCCCTTCAATGAGGCCGGGTATATCCGCTATCACCATACTCTTGTATTCAGCGTACTGGACAATGCCCAGGTTCGGAACGAGCGTCGTAAAAGGATAGTCCGCGATCTTGGGTCTCGCGTTGGAGAGCACGGAAATCAGTGTCGATTTTCCGGCATTCGGAAAACCAACCAGACCGATATCCGCAAGCAGTTTCAGTTCGAGCAGAATTTTCCTTTCTTCTCCCGGTTTTCCCAGCTCCGCTTTCCGCGGCGCCTGGTTTGTCGACGTGGCAAACTGCGCATTACCTCGTCCGCCCTTCCCCCCCTTCACCACGACAATCTCCTGATCGTGTTCAGTCAGGTCGGCGAGGATTTCGCCGGTTTCTTCATCCCGTACGATGGTACCACACGGAACTTCCACGACAATATCCTTTCCATTTTTTCCATCCTTAAGAGCAGGCTTCCCCGGTACTCCGTTTTGCGCTTTGTAAAACCGGTGGTACCGGTGATCCACAAGAGTACGCAGGTTCCGGTTTGCGCGGATAATAACGTGACCTCCCCGGCCACCATTTCCACCGTCCGGTCCCCCTTTAGGGACGTACTTTTCTCGCCTGAAACTGACACAACCGTCACCACCTTTACCGGCCGTGACGGTTATGGTTACTTGATCAATAAACATGTGCGGTATTATTTCTTCGGCAGGTAACGCTTGTAAATATCGTCGATGAACTTCACCGCGATGCGTGAGTACATGTCTACATCGTGGCGAATGAACAACTCGTCTATAAATTCCGACGCATCCCGATTTTGCGTTCAATGTATCCAACGCTCTTTCGTATGCTTCTTCATCGCGATGGAATATTTTCCGGATGTATTTCCTCCGGTCGCCAGATTTAATGAAGTCGCGCAGATCGCCGTATTCCTGAATTACTTCGGTGGCGTCCACGGCAGGCAACAACTCCTCTTCCGACTCGGTGTCACCGTGTTCTTCTTCCTCTTCCTCGCTTTCTGCAAAGATATCCGTTGTTTCCTCCTCCTCCTCGCTTTCCCCGTTCACATATTCAAATTCAATGCCTTCGATTTCGTCGATTTCTTTTTCTTCTCCCGCCACCTCTTTTTCGCCAAGATCCATTTCTGCCAGCTGCTGCTCTTTCTTCTCGACATCAAAAGTGAAATCCGGGACATCATCACTCTTTTCATCCTCGCTCAATTCCTTGTCGAGCGAAGATCCCGGCTCCGGTTCACGGGAACGTTCTTCCTCGGACACCTGCAATTCTTTGGACAACTCCTCCTCCACGTCGAAGACAGGTGTTTCCTTCTCCTGCTCGGTTGAGACATCATCTTCCAAAGTATCGATATCGGGGGTTTCATAAAGATTGTCTTCCAGAATCGAGCTGATGTCCGATTCCTCTACTTCGCTGAAATCCGGCGTCTCCTGCTCACCCGACAGAGGTTCTTCCTCGAAAGTAATCTCCGGAATGGAAAGGTCGTTCTCTATTTTTTCCTCTTCTCCAAGAGTTTCTTCCGGCTCGGAAGAGATTTCAGGAATTTCCTGGAAAAACTTTTCGTCATCCAGATTGTACACCGCCTCCGGCAAGGATTCCTCTTCCTGCTCTCCTGCTACCAGTGAAGGGCCTTCGGAAACAAGATCCGGTGTCTGTTCCGTAAATTCCTCCTGCACTTCCGGTTCGGGACTCTCTTTACCACCGGGTTCCAGATTATAAAGAGCCGCGATATCCGTTTTCTGCTCTTGATCGATCTCCGGTGTTTCTGCTTCCGGTGGTGCGGGCTCTTCCTCTTTAGTATCCTCGGTGCTACCTACTACGACTTTCGAAACGAGATCACCGATTTCCACGCCCAGCGCGTAATCCGCCTTGCTCAAAACTTCAACGAGCTCTCCATGGTCTATTACTTCTTTTCCGGTTTCCTTTTTGTAATTCTCCAGCTTCTCAACGATCTCCGAGTTGGACTTATCGTCAAAGAAAATGCACAGCGCGTCCACGGGAACCGTTCCTTTCTCGTGCTCGGGATCCAGGCTGAAGATGTCGAACAGCGGTTGCGTCAGGTTTCCGAGGTCTTCCGTGGAATAGCTGTTGACGACCTCGTTGTCGATAAGCTCCAGGAGCGTTTCGAACTTCTCGCGGGTCAGCTCCGCCATGCTTTTCCGGGAGAAGAATTTTTCGAGGACAACACGGTAATACTTGTAATCCGAAAAATACCGCAAGCTGTGCAGTATCTGGTCGACTGATTGCACCTCCAAATCCTTGTAGACAAACCGGGCCATTGTCCACTGGGGTCTGCACGTGTAATTGAACAGGAGTTTGACGTTTCTCTCAACAGCTTCCAAAAACTCGGCTCTCGACAGGACTGCATGTTCTTTCGAAAGCCAGTTGATCTCATCGAACAGACTGCGAATGTGTTCCGGGGAATAATCGAAGTGTGGAGAATTCAACAGGCGTTCCCGCTCTTCCGCCAAAAGATCATCGACATCGGCGCTGAAACAGGTTTTGACGGACAGTGGAATATCGGCCGCAAGTATCCTGTTCAGCTTGATCGACTCATCGCTACCGATGGTGTGTTCAATAATGAACGCCTGTATACGTTCTATTTGCTGTTCAAACATTGGATGACCCCGAAATGTCTAACTGCGTAATATGAAAAAATAGGTATCTCCCGGTCTAATGCCAAAAACTCACGAAACAATATAATGATGTGCCCGGAGCGTTCCTCATTTTATTGCCAGTGGTATTGTAATTTTTGCAATTGGAGCGGCCTCCCTCTTGAAACGATTTTGCTCAGCAAGCGTCAATATTCTTTCCACGATTCCCGGATCGACTCCACTGGATACGATTTCTTCTTTCGTTTTATTCCGATCAAAATAATAATGAAGCACCTTATCCACCACCGCATACGGAACTCCGAGTTCACCTTCGTCGGTTTGACCAACCCATAAATCGGCGCTCGGCGGTTTGGAAATAATGTGTTGTGGCAAACCGGCGTATGATGCCATCGCCCATACCTGCGTCTTGTACAAGTCTCCTATCGGGTTGAGGGCGCATGCTGAATCGCCGTACAGGGTTGTGTACCCGAGCAGTCTTTCCGTCTTGTTTCCCGTACCCATGACAAGGGCTTTTTCCCGCGCCGAGATGTCATACAAAACGATCATGCGTACACGAGCCATAACGTTTCCTTTCCTGATATGGTCCATGTCAGGAAACCGGTCTGCAAAAGTATCCACCATGCGTGAAATATCAACGGTTTCAGAAGCCACGTCCAGCATTTTGATTACGGCATCCGCATCCGAGATACTGCTCGCGCTGCTCGTTTTGTACGGCATCTTTACACAGAGGATGTTTTCACGTCCAAGAGCCCTCGTCGTCAAATACGCGGTCAGCGCCGAATCCACGCCGCCCGACAGTCCGACAACAGCCCGGCTAAAACCCGTTCTTGAAAACATGTCTCGAATAAAGGTCACAATTTCATCTGTGACCTTCGACCAATCAAGGTCCAACTCGGGAATTATCTCTCGTTCTTTCATGTAGATGAACATACAAAACCTGTACAACCAAGTCAATCAAGTTGTACTTTGGATAACCGTGGCTGAAACATTGTCACACCGATTTCGTATTGCGAGCACGTTCGAAATAGATTTGAAGGAGCGAAATCCATGTACCGAAATATAGCTTATACAATCCTCGTCCTGATCTCTTCCAACTTGATTGCCGGGGCGTCCGTTGAAATTGTTCAAGAAATCCCACGAACAACCGAAAAAGCCCTGCGCGTGAATATCGACTGCGCGTTTGAATCCATCGTTATAAACAGAGGCGAAAAAAACAGTATCGTCGCGATCTCACGGAAAGGCAGTCTGTCCGGGCCGGAGCCCCAACTCCGTTACCACATCTCGAACGGCATCGGCTACCTCGTCATCGAATTCAACGAGAATGATGACAAGTCCTTGAGCTTCTTTAACGGCAAGAATAGAAAGCAGACCTGGATCATTTCGTTCTCCCACGATCTCCCTATAGATTTCAATATCGACATCGGTTTCGGAAAGGCGGATCTCGATCTTACCGGTTTGCAAACATCCGGATTAAAGCTCTCTTCCGGAGCAAGTAAAATTTCGCTGCGCGTCAACACAAAAAACAGAATTGTCGCGGATCGCATCAAGCTCGAATGCGGCATAGGCGAACTCCGTACGGAGCACCTCGGCAACCTCCGGTTTCGCCGCTTGAGTTTTGAGGGCGGCATAGGCAAGTACCGTCTCGATTTGACCGGAGCCCTGCGCCGTGATGCACGCATCGATCTTGAAATAGGTCTCGGTGCCATGAAGGTGTACCTGCCGGAAGGTTATGCGGCAAGAGTATTCCGCTCCGATAACTGGCTCTCATCGATTGACCTTCCGGGATTCATCAATCGTGGAAACGATTACTTCGAGACTGAAGACATGAGTTCCTCGAAGGAAAGCCTTAACATACACTTGGAGTGCGGGTTGGGAGCAGTGAAATTCAAGTGGCGCGAAAATCCGTAATCCCACGCGGAATCTTCTTCCCATAAACGCGTCTTTCCACCGATCGTAAAAACGTCATTCCACGCATGATTCGGAATCCATTGACCACGCGTTGATTCGTTTTCTTCCAGCACATCGTTTCAAAAAGAAAAGACCGGTCATTTCCCGACCGGTCTCGATGCGTACATTTCCTGCTTTCTTGTGCTCGAGGTGGGAGTCGAACCCACACTAGGTGTTAGCCTAACTGGATTTTGAGTCCAGCGCGTCTGCCAATTCCGCCACTCGAGCGGTCCTTCCAAATTGTCAAACTTCAAGATCAAAAGCAACAACGTTTATTGCAGCGAGAGAATCGCCAGCGCTTCATTGAGGGTTTGCACCGCTTTCACGTCGATGCTTTCCGGAAACCGTTCTCCCTCGTTGCGTCCCGGAATGATCGCGCGCACAAAACCCAGCTTGGCCGCTTCGTGGAGACGTTTTTCCATCTGGGAAATGTGCCGTACTTCTCCCGCCAGCCCAAGCTCCCCTACGACAAGCGTATCCGCTCCGACGGGCTTGTCCTTCAGGCTGGAAACAACGGACAGTGCCACCGCAAGATCGACAGCGGGTTCATCCACACGCACGCCGCCCACGACGTTGACAAAGACGTCGCTCTGTCCGAACCGCAGGCGACTCTGACGCTCAAGCACCGCAAGTATGAGTTGAAGGCGCCTGGGATCTATTCCGTTGACCGTGCGCTGAGGAATGCCGTAATTACTCGGAGTCACCAGTGCCTGGATCTCGATGATCAACGAGCGCGATCCGCCGATAGTTGCCGTTACACAGGACCCCGAAATGTCCGCGCTCCTCCGGGAGAGAAAGAAGCGGCTCGGGTTCGTTACTTCTCGCAATCCCTCGGGGTGCATCTCGAAAATCCCGATCTCGTTCGTTGATCCAAACCTGTTCTTCAATGCCCGAACGATACGAAACGCATGATTGTGATCCCCTTCAAACTGCAGGACGACGTCCACCATGTGCTCCAATACTCTCGGGCCCGCAATCGATCCATCCTTCGTGACGTGACCGACAATGATGACCGGTATGTTCGACGACTTGGCAAAGTTTATTACCTGAGCCGTTGACTCCCTGACCTGGGAGATGCTTCCCGGTGTGCTGGACAATTCCGGTTGATAGACGGTCTGGATGGAATCGATAACAACGATCACCGGTCGAAGTCGTTCGAGTTGCGCAAGTATCTCGTTAATGTTCGTTTCGGCGTATACGAGCAGGCGCTTGCCTTCAACGCCAAGCCTGTCGGCGCGAAGCTTTATCTGTCGCAACGATTCCTCGCCCGTGACGTACAGACACGGATCCTGCTCCCGTTTCAAGTAGTGCGCGCATGCTTGCAGCATGAGCGTCGATTTCCCTATCCCCGGATCGCCCGCAAGCAACACGACGGAACCGGGAACCAATCCTCCTCCCAGCACCCGGTCGAATTCCTTCAGTCCCGTCTCGAGTCGGCGTTCTTCCTCCATACCAACGCTGGCTATGGAAACCGGTTTTGCCGTTGTTGCCGTTGCTCTTCGTCGCTCTTTCGAAGGTGCGACGACAACTTCTTCGACCAGCGTGTTCCACTCGCCACAATCCTGACATTTTCCCTGCCATCGCGTGGAAACCGAGCCACATGCCTGGCACACGAATCTCGTTCTTGTTTTTGCCATTGCAAACGCCTTACTTCATCTTCAAAGCATCCAATGGGACAATTTGGATTCTAAACGCGCCCGCAATCCGGTGCTTAAACGTTCCCGGCGGTTTTGAAAACGACGTCGTCGTCCCGGTAACCTCGACATCGACCGAGCCCAGGATGTAGTCGTCTTCGAATCCATCAACCGTAATGGTGCCCCGGTAGCTTTGACCATCGTACCTCACACGAGGCGCGCCAAGGTTGAACTGGTAATACTGCACCCGGACAGCTTTCTCGACGTCGTACGTTTTCCCGGCCTCAAACTTCGGCAATTCTATTCCGAACCACGTCTCCGTTGCTTCCTTGCTTCCGTTCACCGTCACGGTTTTAATCTTGTTGATCACAAGAACTTCGTCCGTTCCCTTTTTAATCTGGATAACCCTCAACGCTTCAAATGGATTTTCAATATCCGTACTTTTGCCGATAGCCGCGTTGCGAATAAAATAGCGTTGTTCAAAAGAGAAGTTTCTTGGTTCGGGGGGTACTTCTTTCTTTTCGACGCGTGGTTTTTCTTCCTTTGGTTTTTCCTCTTTTTCAACCGGCGCGGAACACGACGATATGAACAACACAAGCGCCGCGGTGACAAAAACACTGATGATGGATGAACCCGTCTTCATTTTTTCGCCCTTCTGTTAGATGTAAAAACGCGCACTACCCTTTATATTCTCCCCATACACTCCGAAGCGCGCCGGCAATTTCACCGATGGTTGCATACGCGTTCACCGCTTCAAGTATGAATGGAAAGATGTTTTCGTCACCTTTCGCCACGAGGCGTATGGCATCGAGAGCTGCTTCAACACGCTTACCGTTTCTCTTCTTCCTTATGCGCCGAAGCTTCTCCACCTGTCTTTCTCGTACTCCTTCATCTATTCTCAGCATGTCCTGGTGCCGCTCTTCCTCAACGACGAACATGTTTTCTCCCACCACCACTTTCGCCTTTTCCTCGATCTCCTTCTGATACCTGTACGACGACTGCGCAATGTGATGCTGCATGTAACCTTGCTCGATGGCTTTTACCGATCCGCCCATCGAGTCAATCTCTTCGATATACGTGTTCGCCTTTTCCTCGAGCTTGTCGGTCAGGTATTCAACAAGACCGGATCCACCGACGGGATCGACCGAGTCTGTCACGCCGCTCTCATACGCGATAATTTGCTGCGTACGAAGCGCGGTTCGAACCGACTCTTCCGTGGGTAATGCCAGCGCTTCGTCCCTGCTGTTCGTATGCAGCGATTGGCATCCTCCAAGAACGGCTGCAAGGGCCTGGAGCGTTACACGCACGATGTTGTTGTCTATCTGTCTTGACGTCAAGGTCGAGCCGGCCGTCTGGACGTGAAACCGCATCATCATGGACTTGGGATTCTTTGCACCGAACCGTTCCTTCATGATGTTTGCCCACATTTTTCTTGCCGCTCTGAATTTTGCGATTTCCTCGAAGAAGTTGTTGTGAGAATTGAAGAAGAACGAAAGGCGTGGGGCAAAGTCATCAACGTTAAGCCCCGCGTTCACGGCAGCTTCCACGTATGCTATCCCGTTTGAAATCGTGAAGGCCAGTTCCTGTGCCGCGTCCGCACCGGCCTCGCGGATATGGTAACCGGAAATCGAGATGCTGTTCCATGAAGGCAGATTCTTTCCACACCATTCGAAGACATTCGTCACCAGTCTCATTGACGGGTTTGGCGGAAAG
>JAADGX010000311.1:11766-14283 GCA_013152135.1 Chlorobiota bacterium | reverse complement strand
AATAACAGCGGACGACACTCTAATCTATATTTTTAACAACGAAAACCTGGGCTATGCGAAAGGCAATAACCGGGCTTTTGCAATTGGAAGTCAATTCTTCAAAAGCGATGTATTTCTTGTGTGTGGGAATGACGTGGAGTTTGTATCAAAAGATCTTTTTGGGACATTGATACACAAGATCGAGGAAAACAAGGATATAGCGGTTATCGGTCCGCGCATTATCAGCAAAACAGCCGCTTGGCAGGGACCATTCAAGTACCAGTCCATTTACAGGCGATATGTAGCCTTCCTCTTTTATCCAATCATTTATCTCCTTTATCGAAGTTATTTTCAGAGCACTCTGATCTCCGATGTCATCTCCGATGTCGTCGAGGGATATGTATATCGTCTCATGGGGTGTTTTCTCCTGTTTCGAAGCGATGTATTTAAAGAGGTGGGTGGTTTTGACGAAGAAACGTTCCTGTTTGCCGAAGAGCAGATGATTGCAGAAAAAATAATGCAACGGGGATACAAAAATTATTACTGCGGGAAGGTCGCTATTCGCCATGAACCGGGAAATGCAACACGCGCGTTTTTCAGCGAGCGAGATGTCGAATGGGCCAGGTTTCAAAGCGACATGTTGTATTACAGGAAGTATAAGAATGTATCATCCATTCTAATCCTGGTGGCTCGACTTTCATTCTCAGTGTACCTGTACGTGTACAAACCACTGGCATGTTCTCTCGCCGCCCTGTTGCGCATACGAACAGCAGGGAGAAACTCCGCCAAATGATGGAGCGCGTTCTACAACACTTGGGGAAGAACGTTTGGAGTCTGACGATTTCAAGGGTGCTTTACCGCTTTGTGGGAATATGGGTTTCCATCTACCTCGCGCGGGGACTGGGAGCGGAAATACTTGGCGGGTACGCCGTCGTCATGAATATCATCGGGATATTCATGGCGTTCACCGATTTGGGTGTCACGAACTTCGTTATTAAGGAAGTAAGTCAGGACGAATCGCGGGCGCAAATATACCTCGACAATTTTTTTGCGCTTCAACTTGTCGCGGGGATCATCATCGTTGGGCTGATCGTTTTCACGGGCGAGGCATCGGGATATCCCGGCATTTTCCTGGTAGCGTTGGTTATTGGAAGCATAGGCCCCTTTTTCAGCGGCTTAGCCAACACCTACAACACCATCCTCAGCGCGAAATCCATCCTGTATCCTTTCGCTGTTATCGAGATTGTCTGCATGCTTGTCTATGCGGTTTCAGTGACCGTAGTAATCATCCTTCACCAGGGGATTGTGGCGTTGGTGGCGGCGAGTTCTTTGATTGCCATCGTAAAGTATACTCTTGGCAAGATGTGGGCGTCGCGGTTTCAAACGAAGGTTCGATGGAGACCCGATCCCGCCGTGATGAAGCGGCTTGTATGGATGGGATTTCCCTTCCTGCTTCTCAACGGAGCACATTTCGCCATGCAGCGATTGGACGTCATCATTCTTTCATGGCTTGTTTCAAGTAACATCGAAGTGGGGTATTACGCGGCCGCCTCCAGGCTCATTGTGTCTTCCTTGTTTTTTATCGGCGCGTCCGGGACTCTTTTATATCCGATGATGGGAACCCTGATCAAAGCAGATAAAGAGAAGGCTCGGTTACTGTATCGAAAAGCGTCGCTTTACCTCGCCGTGTTTTCCGCGTTTGTTGCCGTCGCTTTTTACGTCATGGCCCCGTTGATCGTGCGCATCTTGTACGGCGATGGATATGATCAGTCTGTCTTCGTGCTGCGCTTGTTGTGCTGGTTTATTCCACTGAATGCGCTTGGGTTGATGGGAAGCACCATCCTCATGGTCGGCGGGAACGTATGGCGTGTCGTTTGGGCCAACGTCATAGCGCTCGTCGCGATGATCAGCGCGGAGTTCGTCTTGATTCCGGTTATGGGTATTCAGGGAGCGGCCGTGGGACTTGTAGGAGCCGAGCTCATTCCTCTTGTTGTATATACGATCGAGGTGGTCAGAATATTCGGCTTTCATTTACCGCTCGCGAAAATCGCGGGAGTGGTGTTGGCTACTGTTCTTGCTATAGCCCTTCATACTTTTGGAGGCATGAGCCAGGAATGGAGCGCGATCGTGTATCCATTGGCTGTTATGATCCTGGTGGTTATTGTCGGTAGAATTATTACAATGGAAGACGTGAGACGAATAAGCGCCATGGTATTTCGATGGGAGTTTACGAAAGCATGAAAGCGGGAAAAGAGATCGCGGCAGCATGGAATAAATGGCCATTGTTGCGGACGATGGTGGGTGAAGGCATCACGGTCATTCTCGTCAGCATCTTTATCGTCTTTACCGCACCGAAGATGGTCGAATCCACCGCCTACCTCGCTGCTTTTGCCATGTTGATAGCAGCGATCAGCCTTGTCATTATCGATCTTCGATCGGCGTTATTTCTCTTTTTGATATTTCTGTTTTCATACGAAGAATTCAATATCAGCAGTACGGAGGCGTTCCGGCAACTGGGATCCGCAACATCGGTGATCG
>JAADGX010000311.1:2137-11759 GCA_013152135.1 Chlorobiota bacterium | reverse complement strand
GGATTGACGTTGATGGATGTTTCGATTGCCGTGTTTCTCGTGGCATTGTTGATACGAGAACTGTTCGAATCCCGTGAACGAGGTCATTGGAAAATTCTTCCGCTGGACGTGTATTTTGTGCCTTTGCTTCTTCTGTACGTTTTCGCGGCGATCAATGGGCTGTTCAATTACCTGAAACCGGGTAACTATACGTGGGAGTTGAAGGATCTAGGGTATATTGTGGCGTTCTACTTTCTTGCCAGCAGGGTTTTCCGCAAGCCTGGTGATTACACGAAGATCGTTGTCATGTTCCTGGTTATCATTTTTGCCAAATCGATCTTTTTTATCATACGGTATAGCATGGGCGGCGGGCTGTTTTCAGGATACGAATATCGGCGTCTTTTCATGGGGAGTGATATTCCATTCATGGCTATGGCTCTTCTTATCTGGGTCGGAGCCTATTTTGTTTTCAAATTCGAATCCCGTCGCCTGCGATTCATCATACTCGCGATCGTTGGGTATTTCACCGTGCTCGTCATTGCCAGCCTCGGGCGTGCCACGATCGTGCTGAGCGCTGTGACCTTGGTAGTAATCTTCGCCCTGTTTCGAAAGGAAGTCGGGATGAAAACCGTCTTCACGGCACTGGCATTTCTTACCCTGGGCGTATTCGTCTTTTATAATTTCATTCTCAGTGCGGGCAACCGCGAATTGATAAGCTACGTGTTGCAAAGCGCTTTCAATTGGTTCGATGCTGTTGTGCTGTACAGCGATATGTCCATCGGTCAGCGTGTCCTGGCTGCAATCAATATTTGGGAAACGCTGAGCCGGGAAGGCGCATTGTTATGGGGGCTGGGTTGGGGAGCGCCATGGTATGAATTGGCAATAAAGCATCCTCTGGATATGTCTTCATTTGGACTGATGGAGCAATATACCGGGGTTCATACTTCTGCGCACTTTGATCCCGTACACTTTCTTTTGAAAGTCGGGATACTCGGTCTGGTTGTTATTTACGGTACATTTCTGCGATTCTGGCGAAAAGGAATATTGCTGATAAAGCAGCAGAAGAGCCGGATCGATACCTGGACCGTGTTGGCGTTCTTTGTCATGTTTTCCGTCGTCATGTTTAATTTCATGTACTATACACGATTGAAATTCCTTATCGGTCTTTCCTTTGCCGCGTTTGCGGTTTATGACTCTCTTAAAGAGCGCCATGCCTGAGATCCTCCCGGTCAGCCTGATACTCACAACCCTGAACGAGGAATCAACGCTGAACGAATTCTTCATGAGCTTATGCAAGGGGACGCATGTGCCCGCGGAAATCTCGGTATGTGACGGCGGCTCGTCGGATCGAACGGTGGACATTCTGAAAACGTGGCGACTCCCCGGCGTTAACATCAAGCTCGAAATCCGCCCCGGCTTTACGATTGCCCAGGGACGCAACGAGGCAATCCGGCATTCGTCATACGAAATACTCGCAATTACGGACGCGGGGTGTCTTCTTCATCGCGACTGGTTTCATTTCATCACAAAGCCGTTACTGGAAAAAGCGGACATCGACGCCGTGGCGGGTGGTTACGAAGTCGTGGGGAGGAGGGGATTTGAATCGGTTGCCGCGGCCGCTACTCTTCCCCTCGACAGCCAAGACAAGGAAGGTTTTCTTCCATCATCACGATCGTTCGCGATACGGAAAAAGATCTTCTGGGAAGGAGGAGGATATCCCGAGCACCTGTATTTCGCGGGGGAAGACACGGCTCTTTGCCATCGCTTGAAGGAGCAGGGGAAGAATTTCGCCGTGCGATGGGACGCCAGGGTAACCTGGTTTCCACGTTCCTCGATAAAATCGTTTCTACGGCAATACTGGCTCTACGGAATCGGTGACGGCGAAACAGGATTCAACGCCCGCCGGACATTCTTCCTGTCTTTGAAATGGCTGGCTGCCGTCGCGATACTGATTCTGGGCGCATATCAACCGCTGTGGTGGGGGGTAGGAATACTGGCGCTCGCGGTTCACTTCATCCATCTTTGGCCGAAATACAAGTGGGGGAGGCACCCGGTCCCCGTGTCACTGGCTGCATTCGGGCTGATCAATTTGATTGAGTTGGCGCATACTGCCGGTTTCATCCGAGGGTTGATTCGAAGAAAGATGCAGAAGCAATCGTGATGAAGCGGGAAAGAGACAACGGCAATTTGTCCGTCTGCCACGTATACTTCGGAAACGTTTTTGCGCTTCCAATCATGCGCAGTGAATTGATTCGTTCCCGGGAGCAGAATATTCGTGCAACCGTTATCGCTCCGCGTTATCCGCATGAAAAATCGTCGGGAGTTCTTGCGTTTCCGTCGGAAGGAAACTTCGATCACGTGAGTTTTCATTTTATTTCCCTGCTCGCCAGGAAAGTGACGGCGAATCAACGAGCCGATCTTAAATTGATTCGCTATGTCGAGTTCGTGGCACGAACGTTAGCGTGCATTTTGAAAACACGGGCGGACGTGTACGTGGGACACGATATGCCCGCGATGCTCCCGGTTTTTCTTGGCTGTTGGCTGACAGGAAGAAAAATGATCTATCATGCCCACGAAATATGGAGTGAAGCGGGAACGGAGGTCTCGCCTTTACTGAAATTTTGGAAACCAGTAGAAAGGATTGTCACCAGGCGCGCCGATCTCGTCGTGGTGCCCGAGGGAAATCGGGCGGAAATTATTTACCGCGAATTCGGCTCCAGGAAGATCCCGGTTGTCGTGCGCAATGTCCCGGACTGGAAGCCAACGACACGTCGATTGGACCTCCGGGAGCGGATTGGGATAAGTAAGGAAGCTGTTCTCGTTCTTTACCACGGGTTGTTGTCACCTTCGCGATGTCTGCCGGAGTTGGTCGATAGCCTTACTTGGCTCCCCCGGAACGTTCATCTGGTACTGTTGGGGTCGGGAGAGCCCGCATTTGTTGCGACCCTCGAGGAAATGGGGCGGAAGGCCGGTATTGGGCCCAGGTTGAATATTTTGCCCAGGGTTCCATACAGTGACATTCAGAGTTACATTTCCTCGGCGGATGTAGGGATTGTATTATACAGGAACCGTGGGCGGAATAACTACTTTGCCGCTCCAAACAAGTTTTATGAATACACGTTTTCCGGTGTACCTGTCGTTGTCAGCGATTTTCCCGGTTTGAAATCACTTGTTCAGGAAGGGGAGTTCGGGACCTGGTGCGACCCGGAATCACCTGAAGATATAGCGCGGGCTATCTTGAACGTCAAAGAAACAGGAAATAGAAGCGCTCTTGCCGGAAGAGCGAGAGAAATGTTCTCCTGGGAAAAGGAATTCCAACATCTCGTGGATGCTTATCGCTCTGTTGTCGGGAGGCGCGATCAAAGTGGCAAGTGAACGTGAAATCCTCTGGTTTGGTGGAATGGATTGGTGGTTACACAATCCTTCCAGTGAAAAACGTTGGGTTGAAATATATGCCCGCCAGGGTCACAGAATCCTGTTCATCAACTCAATAGGTGTGGGCCTTCCGAACCTCGGTGAAGCATCGACATGGAAAAGGGGAGTGCAAAAACTGTCGAGCCTGGCAAGGTGGCTGAAACATGAGTATGATAATCTTTTTATCCTTTCACCACTCATAATTCCTTTGTGGTCAAATGATTATGTCCAGCGCTTCAATCTTTTTATCCTGGATTGGCAAATACGCTATGCGATGAAAAAGGCGGGAATGACCACCCCGGACATCGTTACCGGCATTCCGACAGCGGCGCCGATGATCAATCGTATCGAGCATCGTTGTCTTATTTACTACGTGATGGACTTTTATTCTTATTACTACGAGAACATGTCTTTTTCCCGGATCAAAGAACATGATGAAATGCTCGTGAGATCTGCCGACGCAGTTGTGTGTGCGTCGCTGAGCTTGTCCCGCCAGATAAGCCGCGAGAGGAGCAATGTTGTCCACATACCGCACGGAGTGGATGCCGCTTTCCTGGATGAGACGCCGCGGCCTGAACCGGCGTTTTTGCGGAATATTCCTCGTCCGCGCTTTACGTATTGGGGGCAAATGGAATGCATGTTCGACCATATGCTGATCGCGGAAATGGCACAAAACAACCCTTCGTGGCACTTTATTCTCATCGGGCGAAAAACGCATGTCTATCCCCGGTTGGAAGGGCTTTCGAACGTTCATTTTTTCCCATCCATGAATTACGAAGCTCTTCGCTCTGCCGGGGAACATTCTGACGTGCTCCTGATGCCGTGGCAGGAATCTGCGTGGATACTTCATTCCTGTCCCATCAAATACCGCGAATATCTCGCCATTGGAAAACCCATCGTTTCCGTTCCTATCATGGAAGTCGAAGAAGTCTATCCTGGCGCTGCGTACATCGCTTCCGGCGTGGAAGAATGGCAGAAAGCTTTGAAGAAAGCGTTAGATGAACAGAATTCCGATCTTGTCGCCTACCGGAAGAATTGTGTCAAGGATGCAACGGTGGAAGCTGCCGCCGCGTCATTTCTTTCCATCATCGAAAAGTGTACTGGCTGACCCGGCATGTGCGGAATCGCTGGTATAGTGGGCAATGCCGATCCGAACGTCATCCAGAAGATGACAAACATCATGATTCACCGTGGTCCGGACGACGGAGGGTATTGGTTCGATCGCGATGAAGATATCGCGCTGGGGCATCGCAGGCTCAGCATCATTGACCTGCGCTCCGAAGCGCGCCAGCCTATGTGGGATACAAGCGGCAGGTTCGTACTCGTGTATAACGGCGAGATATTCAATTACAGGAACCTGCGCAATCAATTGATTTCAAAGGGATATTCTTTTCGCACCGAAAGCGACACCGAGGTGGTACTGAACGGCTTTTCGCAGTGGGGGCGGGAAGTTGTACATCGTTTGGAAGGCCAGTTTGCTTTCGCCGTTTGGGACAGGAGGGACCGCACCTTGTTTGCGGCGCGTGATCCGCTGGGAGTCAAGCCCTTCATGTATGCGCGGAGGAAAGACGGCCTTCTTTTCGCTTCCGAAGCCAAGGCGTTATTCCAGGCTGACGCTTCGTTATCTGCGCCCGCGTACGAATATCTGGCATATTATCTCTCGTTTGCCTGGACACCGCATCCGTTTTCCTTTTTCAACGGCGTTGCCAAGCTGTCCCCGGGACATTTTCTCGAATGGAAAAACGGGGAGATCAACATCGAGCAATACTGGGACGTCCCGATAGTTCCTGAAGCCGAACAGCGTGCCATCGACGCGGACGAGTTGTATGATCTCGTTCGGCAGGCAACGCGTTCGCAGCTCGTTGCGGACGTGCCCGTCGGCCTGTTCCTCAGCGGGGGGCTCGACAGCACCGGACTTCTTGAATGCATCCGCGGTGCGGAACCGCCGGTTCGTATTTTCACGGCAGCCTATAGCGAGGAACAACGGGAAGGCGACGTGTTTGAAGAAGACAGCGTCTATGCCAGGATGGCCGCGGAACAGATGCGATTGCCTATCTCTGAATTGCGCATCAACCCGGACGTCGCGTGCGATCTCCCGGAGGTTGTCTTTCATCTCGATGAACCGCTTGCCGATCCAACGGTAATCGTCAATTATCGCCTAACGCGTGAAGCCGCGTCACAAACGAAAGTCCTGCTCAGCGGAATGGGGGCGGACGAGATTTTTGCCGGCTATCCGCGGCACGTTGCAGTCCATGCCTTGGAATTCTTGCCCGAGTGGATGCGGCGGTCATTTCATCAAATGTCGAAGCTTATCCCTGGTTCACTCGACGATCGGACCATGGGAGGTAGGGCGCGGCGCTTGAAGTTGCTTGCCGCTCATACCGACAAAGGGGCTTTTCATCGCTTCATGGGATTTTCCGTCTTTTTCCAACAGGATGAAATCAATCGCATGCTGCTTCCTGAAATTCGAGGAATGCAGCCGGTTGACGGTTACGACATCCATCAATCACTATACGAGAACGGGAAAGAAACCACATTACTCCAGCGATTGCTGTATCTTGATCAGAAGCTGTTCTTGCCGTGCCTGAATCTTGAGAACAGCGACAAGACAAGCATGGCGAACTCCGTTGAGATGCGCGTGCCATACCTCGACAAAGCGCTCGTGGAGCGCGTCGCGGCGATTCCTGACCGGCAGAAAATAAACGGCCTCACAAGGAAGTCCATCCTGCGGAAAGCATTCAATGGAAAAATCCCGGACGCGATTATCCGCCGAAAGAAGACCGGCTTCAATCCGCCCGTGCGTTCCTGGATTCGAAATAAGCTCAAGGAATATCTCCATGATGTTTTTTCTTCATCCTCATTCCGTCAACGCGATCTCTACGACTTGCGCATGGTAGAGAAACTCGTGGATGATAATGAAAGAGGAATACAGGACAACGCGCTAAAGATCTGGGCGCTCCTGGTTCTTGAGACATGGCACCGGGTTTTCGTTGATCAACCTCCCGCGGAACCACGGGATGAAGAGCTGGTTTTCTGTGGCCCACCGGAAAAGTGAAACGTGGACGGCATTTCGTTTCGCCCGTCCGCCTGGAAAAATAATTCGTATCCCGGACACAAGGATATATTCGTGTTCCTGAAGCAAGTAAAAGTATATTTCTGGTCGTTGTGGTACCTGAAGCCCTCCCAGGTATTGTGGCGCCTCGTGCGGACCTTCAAAGGGCTGGCGTGGAACATCGTCCTTCCCGTGCACGGACGCCCGGTGCGCATTGAGGACCTTCCCAGGGCGGAAGCGAGGGAGGATTTCCCCGACCTGGACTCGTGTTTACGGAATGAGCCGATCGACTTGAAAGCATCGCGGTTCAGTTTTTTGAACGATTCACGTCTCATTCTCCGCGACTCCTCCGCTGCGCGCGCGGAACTTTCACGGGCGCCCTTGCTCTGGCAATACCATTTCCATTATCATGATTACCTCGTGCCGTTACTGAAGAGCCGGGATCGCCAAGAGGCTGAAACAGCGCTGGAATTCATCGCGTGGTGGAGGGAAGCATTTCCGCTGGATAAGAAGGGCAGCAGAAAAGCGGCATGGCATCCATACGTGATTTCCAAGCGGATAGAAGCGTGGATTCGCGCCTACGTCCTGCTGAGAAAAGCCGGGATATCGCCTGTCGATCAGCGGATGAGGACCATGTTGGGAGACCTCGTTCTGCATGGCCGCGAGCTTCATGCAAACCTGGAACGCGGTACATTGGCCAATCACCTCTTTCAGAACATCAAGGCGCTCATGCTCATCGGCCTGTTCCTGCACGGTAAGGAAAGCCGCCGGTGGCTGGCGACAGCGGAGCCTCTTCTGTCGAGGGAAATCCGGGAGCAGATACTCGAAGATGGTTGCCATTTTGAAATGAGTCCGATGTACCACGTGGCGCTGCTCCATGATGTTCTCGATATACTCGAAACCGTCGCATCGCTACGTGTTACCATCGATAAGAACGTCAGGAGGACGGCGGAAAAAATGACGGCTTTTCTCGAACGCATTCTCCATCCCGATGGAGAGATTCCTTTCCTGAATGATTCGACGAAGCCGTTTTTCATCGATACGAGATGTGTCCTTGCCAGGGGCCGCGCGATGTTGAATGAGCCTTCGATGTCCGTGGCTGCTGGAAATGAAGGCGCATCGGGATACATGGTCCATCGCTCCTCCGACCTGTTCTTGGTTTTCGATGCGGGCCAGGGGGCGCCTGATTACCAGCCGGGACATCTTCACGCCGATGCACTTTCTTTTGAAATGAGTTGGAAAGGCAAGCGCTGGATAAGCGATACCGGTGTTTATCATTACATGGAATGCCCCGAGCGGCGGTATTCACGTTCGACCGCCGCTCACAGTACTGTTGAAATCGACGGTGAGAACCAGTCCGAGGTCTGGAAGAGCTTCCGAGTGGGAAGGAGGGCGCGGATCGTGAGCAGGTCTTTTCGCAAGGTCGGCGCCGCCGACGTGTTCCAGGCCGTTCACGATGGATACACTCGCCTGGAAAAGGGCCTTCTCCACGAACGATGTGTCGTCATACTTCCCGGGCGCTTTGTTGTTGTCGCCGATTGGATCCACGGGAAGGAAGAACACGAGATCACGAGTCGTTTCCATTTCCATCCCGGTATCGAGTTGGAACGGGACGGCGACGGATTCATTGCGCAGTCGGAGGGATTGCGACAGCGGATACTCTACTCGGAGATGACTTCGCGTCCGATTGTCGAAGTTACATCGTACTTCCCGGAATTTGGTAAAAAGATCGATCGAAAGACCCTGCGATACAGCGAGCGGGTGTCCCTTCCCGTCAGGCGCTTTACGCTTTTCCTGTTTGACGGGGATGCACCGGGGATTGACCTTGACCAGGATGGAAAATTCTTGCACATTTCCGCCACGAACGACCAACTGGACATTGCCCTCGACTCGATTATAACACCTTGAGAATTCTATATATCTGCCAATATTTTCCTCCCGAGATGGGAGCGCCCGCCGCGCGAAGTTACGCATTCAGTCGGCGATGGGTACAGGCAAGTCACGAGGTCACGGTAATAAGCGGTATCCCGAACCACCCCACGGGCAATGTGTATCCTGGTTATCGCAGGCAACTCGTTTACCGTGAAAACCTCGATGGGATCAACGTACTGAGGGTATGGGTGTATACGACGCCAAACTCCGGGGTCCTTCGCCGATCGTTCAATTACATTTCGTATGCCCTGTCAGCGGCCTTCTCCGGGCAATTCGTCGAGAAACCCGATGTCATCATCGCCTCGAGTCCGCAGATACTGGCCGGGCTTGCGGGCATTGCGGTGAAATGGCTGCGCGGCGTTCCACTGGTCGTGGAAGTCCGCGATCTCTGGCCTGATACGATTGCTGAAATTGAAGTTAACATCGGCGATGCTGCGATGCGTCTCCTGAGAAGCATAGAACGCTTCATGTACCGGACACCGGACGCGGTTGTGAGCGTCAGCCCTGCGTTTTCCGAGCACCTGCTGACAAACGGCGTCGAAGAGCATCGGTTGCACGTCATCCCGAACGGCGTGGATCGCTCGCTCTTTTTTCCCGAAGAGAAGAAAGCGAGGACCTTCTTCAACGGGAGATTACAGGATAAATTCATCGTAGCCTATATCGGAACGATGGGATTGTGTCACGGACTGGAAACCATCATCGAAGCAGCATCGATACTGCGGGATACACCTGACGTGCATTTTGTTCTCATGGGTGAAGGGGCGGAGAAGGAGATATTGAAGGCGCGGTGTTCCGCGATCCCGAACGTGACCGTGTACGACAGCAGACCCCGGAAAGAAATTGGGAGTATCCTTCACGAAGTCGATGCCTCTCTTGTGCTGCTGAAAAACAAACCCATTTTTCGAACGGTGATTCCGTCAAAACTGTTTGAAGCCATGGGATGTGGCGTGCCTGTATTGCTCGGCGTGGACGGAATGGCACGCGCTATTATCGAGGAGTCGGGCGGAGGCCTGTTTGTGGAGCCGGAGAATCCACGCAACCTGGCAGAGACGGTATTAAGATTAAGGAATGATAATCACCTGCGAAATCAACTTGGGGCGAAGGGAGCGTCGTACGTTCTGCAACATTATAACATCGATATTCTTGCCCGGCGATATGAGCAAATACTTGAAAATGTTATCTCATAGATTCGTTCTTACTTTTCTTTTCCTGTCCCTGTTTGCTTTTTCTGCGGAGTCGCAGAGG
>JAADGX010000311.1:0-2096 GCA_013152135.1 Chlorobiota bacterium | reverse complement strand
GCTTGAAATACCGCCTCCTCGAGTAGTATCACCATCGGAAATCGAATCGTACTACAAGGTGGAAATCCCTGGCTTTTTGGCCGGGGCACCCGTGGAGGGTGTATCGTTGCCGTACCGGAAGTGGGTCTTTGCCGTACCACGGGGGATGACGCTTGCATATCGTGTCCTTGCTTTCAAAAGCGAGAGCATGGGTTCACTGCCAGTTTCACCAACAGCCGGTAAACCCAACGCTGAGCCGAAGGTCACGATTTCAAAACCTTACGTAATTGATGGATACCGGTTGATCGACCTGGAGGTCATTCCTGCCGGATTACGCCCAAACGGAAATATCCGGCTTGCAACGAAGGTGCAAGTTGAGGTCATACTGTCAGGAGTGAAAGGGCGATTCGGAAGAAGCGGCTCCGTGCCTTCGTATATGAACATGGTCAATCCGGAATTTGCCTGGCGTGAAATCCCCTCGCCGTCACTGCAAAAAGTATCGAGCTGGTATCGTACCGGCCAAACGTACGTCAAGATTTACGTGAACAAGATGGGGATTTACCGGGTTTCCGCGTCGGACCTGGAAGCAGCAGGCGTTACTACGAACAGTATCGATCCGCGGACGCTGCAGCTCTTCAACCGTGGCGTCGAACAACCGGTGGTCGTTCGTGGGGAAAATGACGGCAGCTTCGATCCAGGAGATGCTCTGTTGTTTTTCGGCGATATGAACCATGATCCGGGTGGCCGGTTCTTCGACATGTGGTCGGATGAAAACGTGTACTGGCTCACGTGGGGCGGCGAACGGGGGAAGCGGTTTCAGGAAACGGATGCCGCGCCGCGCAGTTCACGGTCGGACTACGTCACACGCACCTTTCACTTTGAAGAAGATCACGAGTATCATCTCGGCGACCACGACGACACTGACGAGCGAAACTCCGATTACCTTCCGTTCGAAACATGGGTATGGAAACGGATGCTTAAGGGCGACAGCCTGGTGACGAAAATCACGTTGCCGGAGCTCGATCCATCACGCGCCGTTCAAATGCGGGTTAACCTCCAGGGCTCCTCGAGAGACCCGAGCCAACTCAAGCTTTTTATCAACGGTGATTCCGCCGCGACCTTTCTCCTGGACTCGTACGAGAAGACGGAGCGGGTCGTCGATCTTCCGGCTTCGCTTTTCAAGCCGGGCGAGAATATCGTGCGCTGGTATGCCGAGCCACGGGTGATATGTCCGCCGGAAGACCCAACTTGTACGATAGAACGCTCCATACTCGACTGGTTTGACCTGGTAATAAGCGCCCGCGCCGATGCTCAGGGCGGCTCATGCAAATTCCGTGACACGCTGAACACTACGCCGTTTTCCGTTCTCGCCCGCGGCTTCCCGGATTCCAGCCTTGTAATATTCAATCTTGATGATGAAAGAATTCTTACCGGCTTGTCCTTGTCCGGATTGGGACCCTACGATGTCGGTTTTGAAGCTGAGCCACAAAAAACATACTACGCCGCTTCCGAGTCTGCTATTCGTATACCTGTGCGGTTGACCGTTGACAAGCCGTCATCGTGGAAATCCCCGGATCATGGCGCGGATTACATCGTGATCACACACGCCGCATACAAGGCGCAAGCGGAGCGCCTGGCGGACTACCGCGCATCGCATGACGGATTCCGGACCGTGGTTGTTGACGTCGAGGACCTGTACGACGAGTTTAATGACGGCATTAAGCATCCGGTGGCTATTCGGCGGTTTCTTGAATCCGCGTATCACAACTGGCAAAAACCCGCGCCGTCTTTTGTCGTTCTCTTGGGCGACGCCTCATGGGACCCGAAGTATAACATGCCCACAAGCAATCGCGTTGACTATGTCCCCTCGTGGGGGAGGCCTGCCGACGACAACTATTATGTAGCGTTCAATGATACCAGTACTTTCGTTCCTGTGATGAACATTGGCAGGATACCCGCGGAAAATCCCGGCATGGCTGAGGATGTCATCGACAAGGTCATTGCATACGAGGCACAGGAACCGATGCCGTATCACCAGCGCGTGATGTTTCTGAACGGCGGAAAGAACAAGTACGAGCATTCGCTTTTCCGTTCCATTTCAGAAGCCCTGATACGAA
>JAADGX010000268.1 GCA_013152135.1 Chlorobiota bacterium | reverse complement strand
ATTTTCCTTTTTCCCGCGAACTCTTTTTGTCGCGTTGCGCGTATCTATCAAACTGCGGGAATGACGGACGATAGTGGCATAGTTGTACGCGGAATGATCCGTGGTAATAACAACACAATCGGAGCTTGCCAGTAATGATGGAGTGAGATTTACGCTGGAAAGTCTCTTCCCATTCACTTCTATGACGGGAACATGGGGATCATTATACATAAGATTTTGCAAGCCTTCTTCCATCAGCAATTCCATGATCCGAATGGCTGGCGAGTGTCTTGTATCGTCAACGTCTCGTTTGAACGCAACCCCGAGGATGAGAATTTTCGCGTCCATCATCGCGATCGGCAGCTTGTTTATTTCACGCAAGATCATGTCTTTTACGTAATACGGCATGTTTTCGTTTATTTCAGCCGCAAGTGTGATGAAATGCGTTTGGAAATCGTACTTTCTGGCCGCCCATTCCAGGTAATACGGATCGATGAGAATGCAGTGTCCTCCAATACCCGGTCCCGGATAAAAAGGCATGAATCCGAAGGGCTTTGTTGAAGCTGCTTCGATTACTTCCCAGACATTTATTCCACCCATGCGGTCGCACAGTGTCGCCAGCTCGTTAACCAGGGCGATATTGACGCTGCGGAAAATGTTTTCCAATAGTTTTTCCATCTCCGCAATTTTTGGATTGGACACCCGGATGATTTCAGAAACGATTTGTTTAGTGACGAGTGTGGCGTATTCCGTGCATTTTTTTGTAACACCTCCAACGATAACGGGAGTGTTTGCTGTTGTCCAGACTTTGTTTCCCGGATCGATGCGCTCGGGTGAAAAAGCGAGGTAGTAATCTTTACCAACACGCAATCCCGTCTTATCAAGTATTGGTTTAATAAAACCTTCCGTTGTATCAGGAAACGTTGTGCTTTTGAGAATAACGATATGACCTTTTCGTAAACCACGGGCGATGCCGTTGGTCGCGTCTATTATGTAGCTGATGTCCGGCTCCTTGTTATCGGTAAAAGGAGTCGGCACGCAAATGAAAAGCGCATCACATTCGGGAACGGAATCGTAATTGGATTCCGCGCGAAGTTTACCGTTTTTCGTTACGCGCGCAAGCGCTTCGCTGTCAACGTCATCAATGTAATTTTTTCCCTTGTTTAATAATCCGATTTTATCCGTGTCCGTATCGATTCCGATTGTTTTGATACCTTTGCGCGCGAATTCGACGGCGAGGGGTAAACCGACATATCCGAGACCGATGATACCGACGGTTATTTTCTTATGCTGGATTTTTTCCTTCAAATTCACAATGTTATCCTTTTATACTTGTGAAAAAGCGTATGCGCCGCTATAACTTGGGTTTATAATTCTTTTCGTAGTATTCGAGGTATTCCCCGGTCATGATATTATTCCACCATTGGCGGTGTGTCATGTACCAGTCGATGGTTTGCCGTATGCCTTTTTCAAAAGTTGTTTCCGGCTCCCAACCGAGATCGCGCCGGATTTTCGAACTGTCGATGGCATAGCGGCGATCATGGGCGGGGCGATCCTTGACATACGTAATGAGAGAAAGCGGTTTATCCATTTCCTCGAGAATGAGTCGAACGATATCGATGTTTTTCCATTCATTGCTGCTGCCGACGTTGTACACTTCGCCGGGCGTGCCGCGTTCAAGCGCCCGAAGGATCGCCGTGCCGTAATCCATCACGTAAATCCAGTCGCGGATGTTTTGACCATCGCCGTAGACCGGGAGTTTCTCGTCGTTCGATGCCTTGATGATCATCAGGGGGATGAGTTTTTCCGGGAATTGGAACGGGCCGTAGTTGTTGGAGCATCGAAGAATGACGGCGGGAAACCCGTAGGTCTTGGCGTACGATTGAACGACCAGGTCGGATGCAGCTTTACTGGCGGCGTATGGGCTGGTAGGATCCAGCGGGGATTCCTCGGTGAACAATCCCGTGCTCCCGAGTGATCCGTACACTTCGTCCGTGGAGATGTGAATGAATTTTTCTATGCCGGCCTGGCGGCATTCCTCGATAAGAACGTGCGTCCCCAGAACGTTCGTTTCGGTAAAGATCTTGGGACCCAGTATCGATCGATCCACGTGGGACTCGGCGGCAAAGTGAATGACGGCACGTGGTTCGGACTCGCGCAGCGCGTTTCGAACAGCCTCCGCGTCGCGGATATCGCCGCGAACAAAACGAAAACGCTCTTCGACGCCAGCCAGGTTTTCCATGTTCCCGGCGTAGGTCAGAGCATCGAACACGGTCACGTTGAACCCGTTCTCGATCGCCAACCGGACGAAGTTGCTGCCGATGAACCCCGCGCCACCGGTGACGAAAAGACGCGTTCCTTCCGGGGCGAATTTATCGTTGGTGGTCATGAAGAACTCGTGTTATAACTTTGTAGGCGCGTGAATCTATCATGAACCTGTAACTTAGGCAAAAGAGAGGTGTCCAGTCAACGCTGATTTTCGTACAGGGAGCGAGAGAAGCAGAATGCCGGGAATCGATCACCTGACCGGTGGGCGATATCCGGTTTCTTCCGGGGTTCCGGGCGAGGCTTGTGGACAAACGGCGTTCCTTGCAAATAGGGTACCCATCGGCTATATTCTAAGCTGTCGGATTTGCGGAAGGAACCACGTGATTTCCGTGAATTTCCGGGACCGGAATTGTAAAACCTAATTGCCATCGAATATGAACATTTTTGTGTGTATCAGTCATGTTCCCGATTCCACGACCAAGGTTAGGGTGGGACCATCAGGCAAGGAAATTGACGAAGAGGGTGTGACGTTTATCCTGAATCCTTACGATGAATACGCCGTGGAAGCCGCCTTGCAGATGAAGGAAAAGCAGGGGGGTGAAGTTACCGCCGTATGTGTCGGCAATGACGCCGTGAAGGAGACTATTCGAAAAGCCCTGGCTATGGGTGTGGACAAGGGGTTGTTGATCAAGGCCGAAAGAAGCAGGGATTCTTTTGGAATCGCGCACGCCATCGCCGATACATTGCGCGACCGATCTCCGGACGTGATCTTTTGTGGGAAGCAGTCGATTGATTACGACAGCTCACAGGTCGCGGGTATGCTGGGAGAACTTCTCGGTTTTCCTTCCGTCAGCGCCATTGTTGGATTGGAAGTGGATGGCGATGGAAACATTACGCTGGAACGGGATATCGAAGGGGGGCAGGAAATCAGCAAGACGAAGCTGCCCGCGGTTCTGTCAACCGACAAGGGACTGAACGAACCGCGATACCCGAAACTCCAGGGCATCATGGCGGCGAAGCGAAAACCCATCGAGGAGACTGAAGCGGCCCCTTACGAGAACCGCGTCCAGGTCATGGAAATGCGTTTGCCTCCGGCGAAGGACGCCGGAAAAATTGTCGGGGAAGGAGTTGATGCTGTTCCCGAGCTCGTAAAACTTCTCCACGAAGAAGCCAAAGTCATTTAACACAGAGAACGAAACCTATGAAAGCCATTGTTTTTGTCGAACAGCGCGACGGGAACATCAAGAAATCATCATGCGAAGCCATCCATGCCGCCGCGAGCAGATTCGGTTCGTGCACGGCGGTTGTGATCGGCCCGGACCTGGGTGACGCGTATGCGGGTTTGGGCGCGTACGGCGCTTCGAAGGTCATTGCCGTTACCGGCGACGGTCTTGAGAATTATTCGGTAACCGCGTATGCCAAGGCGTTTTCCGGCGTCGTGCAGGAGTTGGGCGCGGACGTGGTTCTCTTTTCCGCCACGGCCATGGCCAAGGACCTGGCGCCCCGCGTCGCCATCCGTCTCGACGCGGCTCTCGCGTCCGATTGCACGGAGTTGACCGTGCAAGGTGACGAAGTGATCGCCACACGTCCGGTGTACGCGGGTAAGGCATTCATCACGGTGACACTCGCCACGCCCGTGAAAATTTTCTCTTTGCGCCCGAACGTCTTTACGATCGGGGAAACATCCGACGCGCAGGCCGAAGTGGAAAAGCGCGCGCCTGATCTCAGCGACGATGATTTTGTCGTGCGGGTTGTGGAAACGAAAATGGCATCCGGTCGCAAGGACGTCGTTGAGGCCGATGTGATCGTTTCCGGGGGACGGGGCATGGGTGCGCCGGAGAACTGGCGCCTCATCGAGGAACTGGCGGATGTGCTCGATGCCGCCACGGGTGCCTCGCGGGCAGTCGTTGACGCGGGATGGAGACCGCATGCCGAGCAGGTGGGACAGACCGGGAAGACGGTCGCCCCGTCGTTGTACATCGCGTGCGGCATTTCCGGCGCCATTCAGCACCTTGCCGGCATGTCTTCTTCGAAGTGCATCGTGGCCATCAACAAGGACCCCGAAGCACCGATATTCAAGGTTGCCGATTATGGAATCATCGGCGATGTGATGGAAGTATTGCCCGCCCTTACGAATGAAATAAAATCAGTGGTTGGAAAATAAGAATTGAGCAATCATCGAAAAAGGTACGGGGCCTGCCATGGAACGCATACAGGTTGATATTGTCGGCCTGTCCACCAGTCCTGCGAGCGGTGGATCGTACGCGCTCATCTTGAAGGAGGTCCACGGCAACCGCCGTCTGCCGATAATCATCGGCGCCTTCGAAGCGCAATCCATCGCCCTGGAAATCGAGGGAATAAAACCGCCGCGCCCTCTGACCCATGACCTGATGAAGAACATCGTCGATTCACTCGGCTATTCGGTCACCGAGGTCGTGATCAACGACTTGCGCGACGGCACGTTCTACGCGCGGTTGTTTTTGGACGCGGGCGGGGAACAGGAAATCGACTCCCGACCGAGTGATGCCATTGCTCTGGCCGTTCGCTACCGCGTCCCGATCTACGTCATGTCGGAAGTCATGGACGAAGCAGGTTTCGTTCCGGAAGAGGAAGAGGAATTGCCGGACGAGCCGGCCTATACACCGGAGCCGCAAACGACGGAAGAGAAAATCGCCGATCTGGAACGCAAGCTTCAAGAAGCTATTTCCCGCGAGGATTATGAATTGGCGGCCCGCTTGCGGGATGAAATACGGAACCTCAAGGATGGTGGTTGACCAATTCCTTTTCCCATTTTACTCAGGACGACTTATGAAAAATATCCTCGTTCTATTCCTCGGTATTGTTCTCTTTTCCGCATCGGCCTGGAGCCAGGATGCGCAGTCGCTGATCAAGCAGGGTGATGAATTCTACCGGAAGTTTGATAATGAGAAGGCGCTCGAGAACTATCTCGCGGCATTGAAATTGGATCAGAACAATCATGAAGCTCTTTGGAAAACCAGCCGGGCGTACGTCGATATTGCCGAGCACATGCCCGCGGAAACCGACGAGCAGGAAGACGCCCAACTGAAGATGTATGAAAAGGGTTTGGAGTACGCCGAGAAGGCGATCAAGACGGACCCCGGCAGCATGATGGGGTACTTGCGGCGCGCCATCGTCAAGGGCAGGATCGCATTGTTCAAAGGGGTTTTCAATGCTATCAGCCTTGTCAATGACGTGAAGGAGGACGTCGAGAAAGCCATCAAGCTCGGCAACGCTCCGGACGACCAGGTTGCCGTGGCGCACTACGTCCTGGCTCGCGCCCACGCCAAGGTTTGCGACAAACCGTATCTCGTGCGTTTACCGCTGGGACTGGGTTGGGGCGACCGGGACGTTGCGGCGGAGGAATATGAAAAGGCCATTTCGTTGAACCCGAAGTTCATCATGTTCCGTCTCGACGCGGCCAGGAACTACGTCGAAATGGACGAATACCAGAAAGCAAAAGACCACCTTTATAAAATACCGTACCTTCCCATCAGTGACGAGGACGACAAACAGTTCAAAAAGGAGGCGGCCGAACTTCTGGAGGAGATAAAGAACGAGTGAGTTCAATGTGAAAGTCACTGGACAGTTTGATAACAACAAGCTGTTGTTTATCTTTGAAGGATAAAAGGAATCAGCTTCATAAGCATGAGGGAAAGTATTGGTGAGGAATTCGGTAATGCGTTTGCCTGCGGAAGGCATCACCCCGGAATGGAATCAAAACGGTTGTGCACCAGGGTGGCACGACGCACCCTCATGTTGCCGCAACGATGTATGAGCGCATCTTTTAGCACTTTATTATTTGGAAATTCAGGGACCCGGTTTCCCGTAGAATCACGGGTTCCAGGGGGAGAATAACGACGGCGGGTGTTTATCCGCCAGCGGGGGAGAAATACGTTTTTCGCGATTTTCGCCACATCACTGTGAGTGATATGGCGGAGCCGTGCCTGAACCAGGCTTTTGGCAAATCATCGCTGACATGATCACACGGATTGTTCACAGGACGCCGAACTATGAACCACTATGGGCATCGACGCTGGTTAGTTTTATACACCAGACCCCGCTGGGAGAGAAAGACCGTTCACCTTCTCTACGAGCAGAGTATCGAAGTCTTCTTTCCCATGCTGGAGGAGATCCATGTCTGGTCGGACCGAAAGAAAGTCGTTGCCGTGCCGCTGTTCCCCGGTTACATTTTCGTGCGGATCGGGAGCGAGCGGGAAAGGATGAAAGCGCTCGCCACGGACGGCGCCATGAAATATGTCCACTTCGGAGGCAGTCTCGCAGTCGTTCGCGATGAGATCATCGAAAACGTCAGGCTTGCCATTACGCGACCCCGCGATTTGCGCGTGGAAAAAACGCAACTCTACCTGGGAAAGGAAGTCCGGATCCAGCGTGGACCGTTGCGAGGGCTGACCGGCACCTTGGTCGAGTATCGCGGGCACACGCGCGTGGCAATTACCATAGAAGCGATACGACAGACCATTTCCATCGAGGTCCCGGTATCGGACCTCGTACAACTCACCCCTGCATAGACTGCCCGCGATTGACGTACTGAACGGTTCCACCCGCCGTCTCTCTCACTGATTCGTCCTTACCAGGAATAACGGATACCATGAAAAAAGCCCTTATCACCGGCATTACCGGCCAGGACGGCAGCTATCTCGCCGAGCTCCTGCTGGAAAAAGGCTACGACGTTCACGGCATCGTTCGCCGCGTGGCCATCGAAGACCCGGAGCACCGCCTGTCGCGCATCAGCCACATCCTCGACCAGATCCACCTGCACCCCGCTTCGCTGGAAAGCTACCCCAGCATCTTTTCCGTGGTGCGCGAAGTGGAACCGGAAGAGTGCTACCATCTCGCCGCCCAGAGTTTCGTCAGTTACTCGTTTGAAGACGAGTTCTCAACGTTCAACACGAACATCAACGGTACGCATTACATCCTCAGCAGCATCAAGCAGATCGTCCCGGAATGCCGTTTCTACTTCGCGGGATCGAGCGAGATGTTCGGCAAGGTTCGCGAGGTGCCGCAGAACGAGGAGACGTCGTTCCATCCCCGCTCCGCGTACGGCATCACGAAGGTCGCGGGTTTCGACCTGACGCGGAACTACCGCGAGGCTTACGGCCTGAAGACCTGGAACGGCATCCTGTACAACCACGAATCCCCCCGCCGCGGATTTGAGTTCGTGACCAGGAAGATCTCGTGGCATGCCGCCATGATCAAGAAAGGACGCAAGAAGGAATTGCGGCTCGGCAACCTGGACGCAAAGCGGGACTGGGGGTACGCCAAGGAATACGTCGAAGCAATGTGGCTCATGCTCCAGCAGGATGTGCCGCAAGACTTTGTCATTGCCACCGGAGAGACCCACAGCGTGCGGGAATTCTGCGAGCACGCGTTTTCGCTGGTGGGACTGAACTGGCAGGATTACGTGACGACCGATCCCACGTACTACCGACCCGCCGAGGTCGACATCCTGCTCGGGGACGCAACCCGCGCAAAGGAAAAGCTTGGATGGAGTCCCAAGACGTCGTTCAAGGAATTAGTAGAAATCATGGTGGAAGCCGACTTGCGGGAAATCGAGGGATGATAGTTAGACACGTGCCTCTCCTCGATCTTCAGGCGCAGTACCGGTCGCTGAAACCCGAGCTCGATGCTGCCGTGATGCGGGTGGCGGAAAGCCAGCGCTTCATTCTCGGGGACGAAGTCGCCGCGTTTGAAAAGGAGATCGCGGATTACCTCGAAGTTCCCTACGCCCTGGGAGTCTCATCGGGTACGGATGCGTTGTTGTTGTCGCTGATGGCGCTGGGCATCGGTCCGGGTGACGAAGTGATCGTTCCGACCTTCAGCTTCTTTGCAACGGCGGGAGTCGTGTCGCGCCTTCATGCGACGCCGGTGTTCGTGGACATCGATCCCGTCTCGTTCAACCTCGATCCCGGCTTTCTGGAGCGGGCTGTCACGACGCGCACGCGGGCGGTCGTCCCCGTCCACTTGTTCGGCCAGGCGGCTGATATGAATGCCGTCATGGAAGTGGCGGAAGCACATGGCCTGCGCGTCGTGGAAGACGCGGCCCAGGCTATCGGCGTGCGTTGCGGCGACGGGCGTTTCGCGGGTACGGTGGGAACGACGGGGTGCTTCTCGTTTTTTCCCAGCAAGAACCTGGGATGTTTTGGTGACGGCGGCCTCGTCGTTACGAACGATCCCGAGCTGTATCACCGGATGAAGATCATGCGCGTGCACGGTGGGGAGCCGAAGTACTATCACAAGATCATCGGCGGGAATTTCAGGCTGGACGCGTTGCAGGCAGCCGTCCTGCGTGTCAAGCTGCCGCACTTGGAGACATGGAGTCGCCGCCGGCGCGAGAATGCCCACCGCTATCGCTCGTTGTTTATCGAAGCCGGACTGGCCGAGGAATCGGGCCGTACGGCGTTCGATGACCGCAACACTGTTCTCCTTCCGAAAGAAGTTTACGCCGGAGCGGAACCCGGATTCTATCACATCTACAACCAGTACTCGATCCGCGTGGAGAAGCGCGACAAGGTTATGCAGTACCTTCGCGATCGCAACGTCGGGTGCGAGATTTACTACCCCGTTCCGTTCCACCGGCAGGAATGCTTCGCGGATGTATCCTCCAGCAACGGCAGTTTCCCCGTTGCGGATGAAGTCGCGCGGACCATTCTTTCGATACCCGTCTATCCCGAAATGACCGAAGACATGCAGCAATACGTGGTGGAAACGATTGCCGAGGCCGTCCATGCATGAAGAGGGTATGCACCCAGTTCAAAAGGAGATCTACCGCTCCATGACGCCGGAGCGGAAATACAAGATCGGCATGAGTATGTACTGGACCGTGAGGAAGTGGAAAGCGGCCGGGATACGCATGCAGCACCCGGACTGGAGTGAAGAGCAGGTGCAGGCAAAAGTGAAGGAAATATTCCTCTATGTCCGCACCTGACTTTCTTAAAGTCTTCTGTTCGCGCTTGAACCAGGTTGACGTACCATACATGATAACGGGCGCTGCCGCGGTGTTCATTTACGGCGAACCACGCTTTAGCAATGCTCTTGACCTGGTTATAGATATGAAAGCCAATGACATCGCTGGCTTTTTAGCAGCGTTCCCTCCCGAGGACTTCTACCGGCCCCCGGAAGAAGTGGTCAGATTGGAGATACAGCGGGAAGAGAGAGGGCACTTTAACCTTATTCATCACGACACCGGTTTCAGGGCCGATGTTTATACCGTGGGTAGCAATGACCTGCAGAATTGGGGAATGAAAAACCGCCAGCCCGTGAAAGTTGATAGTGAGGAAGTCTGGTTGGCGCCGCCGGAATATGTCATCTTGAAAAAACTGGAATTTTACAGGGAAGGCCGTTCTCCCAAGCATGTCAGGGACGTCCGCTCGATTGTTGAAGCTCGGGGTTCTGAGCTTGACATGGAATTGATCGCGGCACACGTCAGGTCAATGAATCTCGCGGAAGCCTGGAGCGAGTGCATGGCGGGTTCGAACCNNGTTCGAACCAATGAATCTGTACCATGAGCGCTGATCCGTTCATCGTCGTTGCCGGCGCCGGTCGCTGGGGTTCGAACCATATCCGCGTCCTGTCGGAGCTGGGAGCCTTGTACGGCGTGGCCGAACCGGATGCAGGGAGGCGCGCAACGGTGCGCGATCGATACCCGGATGCAAGGATCGAGGAATCTCTGTCACCGTTCCTTGAAAACCCGGACGTACGGGGCATCGTGGTTGCGGCCCCGGCACAGATGCATCATCTCCTGGCCGCGGAGATACTCCATCACGGGAAACACGTCCTGGTGGAGAA
>JAADGX010000132.1 GCA_013152135.1 Chlorobiota bacterium | reverse complement strand
CGAAAGAAACCTCGTCGTCCGAACACGCGCACGGTGGCTTTCTGCTCGCGGGGAAATTTCACCATGGCGGTTTTGAGGGGTACGTAAATATCGAGGTTGTAATTCCGGAGCGTTATTCCCGAAACGGTGGATGCGATTTTCTTTGGTGCCGCGACGCCCAGCACGGTGAACCACTGGTCCCCGAGCTTAACCAGCTTTCCGATCGGATTCGAGAAACCGAACAGTTTTTGCTTGGCTTCCGATCCCAGGACACAGACGTTGGCTCCGTGCGTAACGTGCAGCTTCGAGAAAAACTTCCCGACGACCATTTTCACGTTGAACAGGTCCGCGTATTGCGGCTGGGATCCGACAACCATCACCTGGCTGTGGCCCTTGTAGGTTCGGGCTTCCATCGACGATTCCCACGACACGGAAACGGCGCTGATAAAAGGACACACTTGCCGCAACGCGTCGGCGTCCTTCATCGAAATGCCGAGCGGACGTATCGAGGACTGCTCCTGGTTTTCCTTGCTGGCTTCCTTGGAGCGGATGATGATGTTGCGCATGCCCATCACCTCGATCTGTTCCAGCGTTTCCTGCCGGGCTCCTTCACCGATGGAGAGCATGGAAATCACCGCGGCGACGCCGAAGATAATACCCAGCATCGTCAGGCCGGAGCGCGTTTTATGCGTGAGAAGGCTTTGCCACGCGATGGAAAGGATCTCGCGGAGTTCCAGCCAGGAATAGGTGAACCGGCGTTTACTCATTTGGCATTCCCCGGTAAGGATGCCGGCGCGGGAGAGGTCTTCCGGTCGCTTACGGCGGCGGGAATATCCGTGCCCTGTTCCGGGTCAACGAGGCTTACGACGTCGCCCTCTTTGAGTCCCTTTTCCACGATGACGAAGTTTTCGTTCTGCGCGCCCGTCGTGATTTCCACCGGCACAAACGAACCGCCTTCCCGCTTGTATACGAACGTCCGGCCTTCTTTTTCAAACACCGCGTCGATGGGCAGGCTCAGCACGTCCTCGAACGTACTGACGATGATTTTGTTGGTCGTGGTGATGCCGGGTTTCAGGATTTCGTCCGTTTTGTCCACGTCGATCACGCATTCGAAAACCTTGATGTTCGAGCCGAACCCTTTCTCCCGCCCGATCTGGGACACGGATGCGATGACGCCCGTGTACTTGCGATCGGGGAAGGCATCCGGTGTGATGAGCACCTTCTGGCCCTTCTTAATCTTGCTGATATCCATCTCGTTGATGCTTACGACGATTTGTGCTTCGGAGAGGTCGGGCAGGCTGATGATGGGCATGCCGGGCCAGGGCTGGTCGCCGACGGCGATTTTCCGGCCCGTGCTCCAGTTCGTTTCGTACACGATCAATCCCGAGATGGGCGCTTTGATCGTCAGGCGTTCCATGTCTTTTCGTGCGTCGCTGATATCCTGCTTGATCTGGTTGATTCGAAGCCTGAGATTCCCGAGTTCCGATTTCCGGACGATATCGCGGTTCTTGAGATTCAGCCTGGCTTGTTTGAATGCCAGCTCGGCTTTTTTGAATTCCAACTCGGCTTCCCGCTTGCGCGCCTCGGACTCGAATTGCATGCGCTCCCTGCTGATCTTGGCGAGCTCGAACGAGAGCTTGGCGTTTTCGAAGTCCGCCTCCGCCGAGGCGCGGTCGGCGGCTTGTTGTGCCTTGAGCTTGTCGAGGTCGGAGAGCGCCGCCTTCAATTCGTTTTCCTTTTCCGCGATTTGTTTGAGTGCCGCGCTGGGATCGAACCGCACCAGCACGTCGCCTTTTTTCGCCGTCGTGCCCTCGGGAGCGAGGTACACAATCTGGAGAGTGCCCATGGAACGCGTCCTGGGCGCCGTCACCGCGAACGAGTTCTTGGAGCGAACCGTACCGCTTTCTACCACGAGAACGTTGAATTCGCCCCGCGTGACTTTAACGGTAGGGAGGTTGGTATCCCCGCCGGGAATAATGAAAAGAATAATGACGATTACCGCGACGGCGGCGATGGCGATGTTGCGCACAGCGTGATTTTTCATAGAAGATTGCGTTATGTCAAATAAAAACGGTTAAGAAAGTATTCGTCCTTTCTCAGGTTCACCTGTCCGGATTGGAAAACAACTCTCGCAACGGGGGGGCGAATCCGCCGCCGTGATTTCCAATCGATGTCTTAGACGTATAATTTAGGCAATTGTGGCAAGAGGAGAAAAAGCGGCTATAGAAAACTACAGCCGCCGAACGCCGTTTTTACGCTATTGAATGCGTTGCCATCCGTCGTTGGTTTTAAAGATAACCTTCGGACCGAGAGAAAGGATACGCCGGATATGCGAAGAAGATGAAGCGAGACGGAAATAGACGCGACTGCCGAAGCGAATGACTGTGCCTGGTTCTTCCGATCGGTCATACCCTTCCTCGATCCATGTCGAATCTTTCTCCACGAAAACCCTTCCTTCGATTGTTCGCACGCGCCGATGGTACGCGACACGAGCTTCCTGTTTTAGCGACTGCATGGATTTGCTGGCCGAAACCATCCTCTTGGCCTGGGCGTCGTCAACCGGTGCGTACCCGTACGAGGCGTCGTAACGCCGCTTGGCCATGGACTCGTGCAAGGCTGCGTCGGCGAGTTCTTCATCTTCCGTTACCAGGTACGACGTGTACTTGGTGACGATGCCGTACTTCTTGCTCAGGTTGATGATTTCGTTCTTGATCTCCTCGTTCTCACCATTGATTCGCATGTCGTCGAGCAGGTAGCCAATCTTGCGCTTCGCCCACAATGCAGGAACCTCGTCGTGCCTTTCTTCCCGCTCCGGGAACGTGATGCTGAACGTGTATTTCTTCGAGGACTGTCCTCGCTTGCCCCGTAGTGTGACCGTGGCGGTTCCCGCCTTGCGGTAACGCCCGAAGAGGATAACGGTCGATCCGTAAAAAAGGTCGGGAGGATTGACGGGATAAATCTCACTGACGCCACCCCCGGAGAATTTCACGCTGATATCGGTCAGCATGGGGTTGCTGATGCTGGAGAAGAATCGTGATATCACTGCCTCGATGCTCTCGTCGGGCGAAACGTAATCGGAGAGACCGCCGTTGGTTTGGCTCAGCTTGTCGAGCAGGTAGGTGTCCACGTCGTATCCCACGCCGAACGTGAACAAGCGGGCTTTGCCGGCATTGTTCTTTTCCACGTTCCGGATGATGGCGTCGGGATCCTGCACGCCTACAGTAGGCAATCCGTCGGTCAAGAAAACGATATACACGGGCCGGTCCGAGGAGCCGCTCGCGTATTGCAACGCGACTGACAGGGCTTCGTTGATATTGGTGCTGCCGGAAGCGTCGAGGTTATTGATTTCGTACTGCGCGTTGCGCCGTGTCGCGTCGCTGACCGTTTGCAGGTGGGGAGTGAACTTGTCGATAGAGGAATTAAACCAGAGCAGGGCGAAGCGATCGTTCTTGTTAAGCCGGTTCAGGCAGAATGTGAGCGCATCTTTTGCCTGGGAGATCTTCTGTCCCGCCATGCTCCCCGAGCGATCGAGCACGAATATGACGTCCTTGCTGACGGTCAGTGAACCGGTGGTTCGTGCGCCGGGGTCGAGGGAAAGGTAGAAGTATCCCGGCTGGTCGGTTCGCGGGCGTTGGGCGAGGAACGATGCGCCAACATCCTTGTGCTTCGTAGACCAGGAAAGGATGAAATCGGCCGGAGCGTCGCGCGTGGTTGTCAGGTTTACGGTCGCTTTCCGCGGCGAAGGATGGGAAACAATCACGGAGTGCGTGGGGGAGAAGACGTTGGCAAGAGGCGCCTTGTCTTCGAGGTGAAAGACCGCGGTGATCTTCAGGTCTCCTGTTTGTATTCCGTCGGGGCGCAGCCGGGTGGCGAGGCGGTACGTGCCCGCGGTCGGTTGGATGGTGAGCGAGTAGGAGAGCTCGATGGTCTTTTTACTGCGCGGTTCGATGGGAAAGACACGCGCCCGCAGCATTCCCTGTCCGATGTATTCGAGGAGGCCGGGGTCACGCATTTTGCGAATGATGTTTTCGTAAATGGAACGTGCTTCATCGGCGGGGATCACTTCGCCCAAGCCGCTTCTCGCCCGTGAACAGCGCGAAATCGGAGATTACGCCGTTCCGGGGGATGGGGAAGACGTACGTTCCTTCCAGTCGGCGCGGGGAATCATTCCGGAAGACCTGTGTTACTTTGAACCGCGCCAGGCCGTTCAGAATACGCACCTCGACGTGTTCCTCCACCAGCCGAACCGGCTTTCCCATGCGTGGTTGCGGAGCGATGATCTCGCCTCCGACAGGGATGCGGTCCGGGATGCCCTGGGAATGCGCTTCATTTGAAGAAAAGGAAAATATGGCGAGAAGAAGGAAGGGAAAGAGAACTCTGGTGACCCGCGATCGTGTCATGACTGGTACCTCCATGTGATCTTGAAACACAGGCTCTTAAACTGGTGGAGAAGTCGAAGGTTCCGAAAGGAGAGGGTAAAAAATCGGGGCCGGGCCGAGGGATCAGGCCGAGGTCAGAGGTGATAGGTTATAGGGATGGTGATTCAGACCACAGACCACGAACGACAGACCACGGAAGAGCGATGATGAATGCTGAATTTTGGATTCTAAATTAATTGCGAATTGACTAATTCGTTTCCTTGTCATTGCGAATCCGCCGCAGGCGGATGAAGCAATCTCTGGGCTTTCGGATTCGTCCGTGAGAAAATTATTATCAATTGGCATTGCTTTCCCTGTAGTGTCGGCGCAGGAGGATATCGCCGAGGCGCGGGAAGTGGTATCCGACGAACGTGAAGAGCTTGCCCGGCAGGGAAACGACAACCTCTCTTTTCCGTCGTCTCCAGGCGCGTAAAACGGCTTCGGCGACAACGTCCGCCGGGACGGATGGCACATTGGATCGCGAAGTCGGCATGACGGCGGTCTTCACCATCCTGTCGTGGAAAGGGGTATCGGTTCGTGGGGGAAGTACGACGGCTACGTGTATTCCGTGCGGTTCCATTTCCAGGCGAAAGGCATCGGCGAATCCCTGGAGGGCGTATTTGCTGGCCGAATAGACCGCGCTGTTGGGCATCGCCCGCTTTCCCAGTATTGACGAAACGAACACGATGCTGCCGCCGCCCTTGACGATCATGCGCCTCGCGATGATTCCGGCGGTGAAAATCGCGCCTTCGACGTTGACGCGAAGAACTTCTTTCACGTCGGTCCAGGAGGTTTGGGTCACCGGGCCATAGAGCCCGATACCCGCGTTGACTACCGCGACATCGACCGGGCCGAGAGTGTCTTCAACGTTTTCGATGGTTCGGGCGAGCGCAGTAGCGTCCCGGACATCGACCGGGAACGCTAACGACACGGAATCCAGTTGCTCCGCCGCCTCGCGAAGCTTTTTCTCATCGCGGGCGAGCAAGGCGGTACGGATGCCTTCCCGTGTGAAAAGGCGCGCCGTGGCCAGCCCGATACCGGACGATCCCCCGGTGATGAGAGCGGTAGTCGTTGCCTTTTTCTTCATGAGGAACCCCGTGGTTTAAGGCCGTGCGGAAAGAAATCGCCTGCCGGCACGCGAATATCGAGTGAATTATTGCGCGGCATGGATTGTTTTACTGACGGCCGGTTCATTGATTTTCATGAACTGCTTTGATAAGTTAAAATATTGATCATGTTCGTAAATCGGCATGGTTCAAAACCTCTATTTGAAAGGAACAGGAAATTGAGCAATTCTGAAAACATAACGGAAGAAAGAATTCTGCAGGCCCTGCGGACGGTGATCGATCCCGATTTGCATAAAGACGTTGTTTCGCTGGGTATGATCAAAAACATTTCCATATCCGGAAATGACGTTGCGTTCAGGTTCGAGTTAACAACGCCCGCCTGTCCGCTGAAGGACCACCTGCGGAACGCGGCGGAAACGGCGCTGCGGCGCGAGATCCCTGAAATCGGTTCGATTGACATACAGATGGGTTCACGCGTGGGGACTCACGTCAACGACGCGAAAGAGTCGCTCATTCCGGGGGTGAAAAACACCATCGCGGTTGCCAGCGGCAAGGGTGGCGTAGGTAAATCCACGGTCGCGGTGAACCTGGCGGTGGCCCTGGCGCTGGACGGCGCGAAGGTCGGTTTGCTCGATGCGGACATTTACGGGCCCAGCATCCCCCTCATGATGGGGGTCACCGGACAACCGAGGGTGATCGAGGAAAACGGTACAAAAAAACTGGTTCCGATCACGAGCCATGGTGTGAAAGTTATCTCCATCGGTTTCCTCGTTCCACCCGATGCGGCGATGATCTGGCGCGGTCCCATGGCCAGTGGAGCCGTCAAGCAGTTCCTGAGCGATGTCGAATGGGGCGAGCTGGATTACCTCGTGTTCGATCTTCCGCCCGGAACCGGAGATATCCAGTTGACCCTTGTGCAAACCATTCCCCTGACGGGGGCGGTAATGGTAACCACGCCCCAGGACATCAGCCTGGCGGACGCGGTGAAGGGCATCAAGATGTTTGAAAAAGTGGACGTGCCCATACTCGGGATCATCGAAAATATGAGTTACTACGTCTGTTCCAAGTGCGGGCACAGGGACGAGATATTCAGCCATGGCGGGGGACGAAAAGCGGCTGAACAACACGGGATTCCCTTCCTGGGCGAGATCCCTCTTTACACGAAATTACGCCAGGGCGGAGACGATGGGACGCCTATCGTTATTGCGGAGCCGGACAGCGAGTATGCAAAGGTCTTCTTGCAGATCGCCAGGAACATGGCGGCTCAAATCAGTATACGGCATCATTCACAGGGCTCCAGCCCCGAGATAAAAATATCACTGTAACGACACGCGACATCCCCGCTCATGGATATCGAGAGCAAGCGAGAAAAAATAGAACTGGTCCTGGAAAGCATCAGGCCGTATCTCCGCAAGGATAACGGAGATATCGAACTGGTCAGGGTCGGCGAAGATGGAATCGCCGACGTCCGGTTCCTGGGGGAATGCGCCCGGTGCTCTCTGTCCATCATGACCCTGAGGGCGGGAGTGGAAAAAGCAGTGTTGAGCCAGGTCCAGGGGATCCGGCGCATCGAAGCCGTCCCCTGACCGGTGGCGCGGGAAAGCGCCGACGTGATGTTGAGTTCTACGGGGAATTCAGGAAGCCCTTGTTGTATTCGCCATTCACCGGGAAAAAATTATGACCTCCGCGACACATTTACGATTCGGGATTCTTGGGAATCCGTTGAAGTCCAAGGTAGTACCGAACGTCTGCATTCTCGTGCGGTATTTTCTGGAAAAGGGAATTCCGTTCATGGTGGAAAAGGAGCTTTTCGACATCCTTCCCGCTGAAGATTGCGAGCGCATCCCGCCGGAAAACGTCGTCCCGCGTGAACAAATCCCCGAACACTGCGATGTGCTGGTAACGTTCGGCGGCGACGGAACGTTGCTGACGGCAACCCACGTCTTGAAAACACACTTTCCTCCCGTGCTGGGCGTGAACCTCGGAAAGCTCGGTTTTCTGGCCGACGTTTCACCTTCGGACGTCATCGAAAGCGTGGAGATGATCCGGTCCGGAAACTACACGGTGGAACAGCGTATGGTCCTGGTGGGGAAGACCATCTCCAGCGGGGAGGAATTTACCGCTTTGAATGATGTCGTGGTGGCCAAGAGTGGAACAGCGCGCGTCATCCGGCTTACAGTGAATCTCAATGACAATTTGTTGGCGTCGTTCCATGCCGACGGTATTATCATTGCCACGCCCACTGGTTCCACTGCGTACTCCCTGGCGGTAGGCGGTCCGATAGTAGTGCCGCACACGGAAGCGATAACAATCAGTCCCATCGGGGCGCACACGCTCACCATCCGGCCTATCGTGGTGCCCAACGCGTCGATCATTCACATCCAGGCGTCCACGCCGGAAGGCTACGTGCTCGTAACCGCCGACGGCCAGATCCGCGACAGTTCGGACGAGGTGATAGAAATCACGGTGCAGAAAGCCTCCCACACGGTAAAGCTGATAAAGCTGATGGGAAGCAACTACTTCGATACGCTCAGGACAAAACTGATGTGGGGCAAGGACAACCGGGATTCGCCGCAGTGAAAAACGCTCCGATATACTTCATCCTGGCGTGCGCAATCCTCCTGGCCGCGGGATGTTCTTCGACCGGGGGCGTTACCCGCGGAGTCGATGCGAGTCGTGGAGCGGAAGCGATACGTGCAGGCGGGAGCGGCGCTTCATCCTCTGCCGATTCCGGGACCGCGGCCACACCAGCCGTCATCGACGAAACTCTAATGGGCGCTATCAGTGTCGATGATCTCAAGCGGTTGGATGACGACTGGTTCGACCGTAATTTCAACGCGTACAACCCGGATGCAGAAACAGTCTCGCGCCTTCCCGGCGTCTTCGCGGGTGTTAAAGTGAAGTGCTTCCTCGGCACCTGGTGTTCGGACAGCAAGCGGGAAGTGCCGGGATTCTTCAAGGTGCTGAGAGAAGCAGGACTTCCGGATTCCATCGTCACGATGATCGGTGTGGATCGGCAAAAGTTTTCTCTTGACGGCAGCTCAATGATATTCCGGGTCGAACGTGTACCGACGTTCATTTTCTTCCGCAACGGCGCGGAGATTGGGCGCATAGTCGAAACGCCCCACGAATCGCTTGAACGGGACATGCTGAACCTGTTAGGAAACAACAGCCATGATAAATGAATTACCATCAGTTTTTCGTGAAATAATCCGGGATCACGACGATCTTCGTTCCGCTTTTGCGGCATTGGTCGCAACCGGTATGAAAGCCGGAGAACAGGGGCCTGAAGCCGCTCCGGAAACAGCGGTCTCGCTGGGAAAGCGCCTCCATGAAATCGACGGGCTCGTCGGGAGGCACGTGCGAAAAGAGGAAGAAGGCGTGTTTCCTGTTTTGAGGGCGGTGCTTTCGGCTGGGGACGAACCGGGTAACACCATTTTCGAAGTCCTGGAGGCCGAGCACGTTCACCTGGAAAAAGCCCTCGCAACGTTGACGGGCATGTGCGCATCGATCGGTTCCGGCACCACCCCCTCGCCGGAGCGCCTGGACCTCATGGTCACCAAGCTCAGGATCGTCCAGGCCGAGTTTCTCGCTCATTTCATGAAGGAAGAGAAGGGCATTTACAGCCGGGCCGCGGAGGTTTTGACGGAAGATGGATTCGCGAAAATTGAAAGGGCGCTCGCTTCGCTGTAGTTATCTTCCGCTGGCTTGAACGTGGTCGTCAGGCCACGGTCCCATTGGAATGGAGCTGATGTCGAAGAAGAGATCACTTCTTCCACGTGCGGAACACGCACATGGAAGCTTGCAGCCATCTGTGTTCATCTCTATATTACATTTCGTTTGAAGGAAACCCACAAACAGAGTACCGGAGTGATCCATGTTGAATATTCGTAACGTCTTGTGGATAGTATCGCTGGCTTTCGTGGGCGTGAACACATCGTACGCGCAGATAAAAACCGTGGTCGGTGATTTTTTCAACATCACCCGGACAATTGAACAGACAGCAGATTCCGTGGAATTCATATCCGATACGCTGACGCTTGCGGACAATGCCGGTCTCACCATCGATTTCATGAACCGGGATTCCGTGGTCGTGACATTTGTCCAGAACCGGTTCCGCATCGTGAACAGCTTCAGCAGCGGATTCTCGGATTCCATCATCGCGTACGTCAGTTCACCGACGTCGATGTCTCTGCGGCGCCAGGCGTACAACTACACCGGCCCTGCCGGGAACAAGGTGCTCGGTTTGAAACCGTTCTTCAGGCCCGCAGGTGCCATCGCCACCTCGTCGCCGTTTCACTCCGGTCCCGGCACCATTCTCCAGGTCTTCAGTTTCCAGGTAACGACCCCGTCTTCGGGGTCGGACCGGGTATCGCTGAAACGGATTTTCTTCAAGCCGAATATCGGTCATCTCACGCACCTCGCCGTTCCTCCGGACACGACAAAGGATACTCTGCGGGCATATCACTTGCGGGGCTCGAACGGCACCGTCATCGGTTCAACCGATCTCGCTATCGTCCGCTTGCTTCCCGGCACGACGAGGATGCTCGTTTGGGTCAAGGATTCCGCTACGATCGTGGACGCCGGGGAATTCATCGGTTCATTCGGCGATTACAGCCGCGGGCGGGATTTCCTCGGCGACAACCTGCCGGAAACACCCACCGCTTCCTCGTATCGTCCCACGAATCCCCATCCCGTCACGGGTGGACCGAACCCGGACTGGGGCATGCGCGTTGACGGAGGATTGATTACCGGCGACCTGTACCACGTTCTGAAACCCATGACGGGCGGGGGCTTTTACAACAATCCGGTAGCCGGACTGATACCCCCGTACCGCGTCGTGGCGAACCTTGCGCACCTCGCCGGTGATCCGGAGTTCGTCACCAGCGCCGTCGATACGCTGCGTTTCCTCGATGAATACGGAAACCGAACCTGGGACAAGGTTACCACGCCGAACCTCGTTGCGTTGGCCTACGACGATTTCGGTTCTTCACCCGTGGATCGAACGATTTACCTGAAGAACCGGAGTGGGATAGGAGACATGTTGCGACAAGTCGGGCAAGTCGTGTACCGGAGATTGAATTATACACACGCCGATTACGATAACGGGGCAACCAAGCCGGAGGATCACGTTCGCATCCTGGCCAAGGCCAGCGTGTCGTATTATGACCAGGGCGGAATACCACGCTCGCTGCAGGCTGTCGGCGATACGAGCGGCGGCTTTCCACGCACCAGCCTGAGAGGCGGCGTCGTGGTTGAGCCTCCCCGGACCGCTTTCGGGGGCAACCCCCCCGCCAGCGGAACCAAGATCGTCGTTCGTCCCAATATTCCGCGCAGGGTCGGTGTCGCCTTCGGGGCCAACAAGTTCCTGGTCGGGCAGTCGGTTGACGTCACCGTGATCGTGACCGATGATTTCGGCAACGCGGTTGACAACAACGAGCGGTTCAAACTGGAGTTGAGTCCGTTCAGCCAGCGCATGGGTGGGCGGTTCGACAGTTCCAACGTTCTCCTGGATTCCGGGAGGGTTTCGGTGGTCGGGACGGACCTGGGACAAGCGCGGAGGCGTTTTTGGGCGGCCACGGGCTCGAACAACGCCGGGTATTACCGCGTACGGGCCCGCGCCAGTTACTCGTTTCCGGAGAAATCCGATCTTAATCCCGGACCGGGCTTTTCCCATGCGGCCTGGATTCCGGACGGGAGCCCGAACAACACGTTCGGCGTGCAGTTCGGTCCCGGAACGCCGGGCTTCGGCAACAAGATGGGGCAGACCACGGCCATCGACAGCGCGCAGATCCTCGCCAGTCCCACCATGCCGGTAGAACTCGTGGCGTTTACCGCTTTCGCAACGGACGATGAAGTTCTGCTTCGATGGACCACCGAGTCGGAGACGAACAACGCAGGCTTCTTCATCGAGCGCAAGACGAACGGGCAATTGGAGGAAATCGGTTTCGTTCAAGGCAACGGCACGACATCTGAAACGTCGCAGTATTCGTTCCGGGACGCAGGGGCCGCCGCCGTCCTCGGAAGCGGCAAGCAGGTCTCCTACCGCCTTCGCCAGGTAGATTTTGACGGATCGTACGAATATTCTTTTTTTGTCAACGTGACGGGCCGCGTTCCGCGTTTCTCGCTGGGCCGGAACTATCCGAATCCCTTTGGCGAGCACACGCTGGCCAACACGGCGCTGACCGTGATTCCCTTCGACCTGCCCGAACCCGCGCACGTGAAGCTGGAAGTATTCGACTTGTTCGGGAAGCGCGTCGCGACGGTCATCGATCGCCGGATGGAGGCGGGGCGACACGAAGCGAGGTTCCTGGGTTGGTCGCTTCCCTCGGGAGTTTACATGTATCGTCTTGAAGCAGGCGCGTTCTCGGCAACCGGGAGGATGACGCTGGCCCGATAACTTTCGCATCGCGCCGCGATTGCCGTTCGCCGGCAACTTCGCTTGCAGCGCGGTTGTTTTGCATTTGTGCCCCTGTCGTGTTACTTTTTTCTCAGCCCGCTGATTTGGGTTTAGATCGCACGATACAGGTGTGCGGAAACAATAACCAAATCATTCCTTCCAGGAACCTGAACATTTGCTTCACCAATCATTACTGAAATCCCTTCTTTCGGAAGTCCTGGTTGTGCCACCCGGCGCAGAGCGTTCACTGTTTGAGCAATACCGTTCTTTAATAAAATTATCAACCACTCTCATTCGAGGAGTTGTCTATGGCTGATGGTAGACCTTCGTCGGGCAAGCACGTGCCGTTTGTTCCGGCAGATTCTGACATGTCCGAATTCACTATTCGGGCGTTGATCATTGGTCTGATTCTCGCAGTGGTCCTCGGGGCCGCCAACGCCTATCTCGGCTTGAAAGCGGGAATGACCATCGCCGCCACGTACCCGGCGGCGGTTATAGGTATGGCCCTGTTGCGTGTTTTCAAAGGTTCCATACTGGAAGAAAATATCACCAGGACGGTCGGCTCCATCGGCGAGTCCATCGCCGCGGGCGCGATTTTCACCATTCCGGCGTTCATGATCGCGGGTGTCTGGCAGGGCGAGTTCTGGTCGTTACGGCACTACCTGGAGGCCACCGCCATTATGCTGGTGGGGTCGTTCATCGGTATTTTCTTCGTGACGATCCTGCGCCGCGTCATGGTGGAAGACAAGGAACTTCCGTTTCCGGAATCCGTGGCGGCAGCGGAGATCCACAAGGCGGGGCGTTCAGGGAAGAGCGGCGCAAAATGGTTGTTCGGCGCCATGGGCATCGGCGCCCTCATACAGTTTCTAAAAGAATTCAAGGTCTTTGCAAGTAAAGGGGAAGCATTCATCCCGTTCACGAAGAAGAGCGTAGCGCTGGGCAGCAGCGGTTCGGTGAACGCCGGCGGTGGCGCCTTGATTTCCACGCCGGGTGTTTCACCCGCGTACATGGGCGTGGGATACATCATCGGGCCCGAGCTGGCCTCGCTGACGTTTTCCGGCGGGCTCCTCGCATGGGGATTGTTTGTACCGCTCCTGCTCTATTTCCTCGGTCCCCAGATTACTGATTTCATCGTGAGCAGCGGTGGGAACGCGACCACCGATCAATCCCTCATCGGAACGGCGGTCGAGGTTTGGAAGAATCTCGTTCGTCCCATTGCCATCGGCGGAATGCTGATGAGCGCAGCGTACACCTTGTACAAGATGCGCAACAGCCTGGTTACCGGACTGGGACGCGCCATCCGCGACGTGAAGAAAGCCTCCACGGGTGGTGGAGAGGACGAGGATCGTACCGAGAAAGACATGCACTTCAAGTGGGTGTTCATCGGGATCGGCCTGGCGTCCATTGCCACGTTTTTCATCTATTACTATTTCGCGGGCGATTTTGTCGCTGCCCTTACGGCGACTATCGTGATGGTGATTGCGGGCTTTTTCTTCGCCGCCGTTTCGGGGTACCTCGTCGGTCTCATTGGTTCAAGCAATAACCCCATCTCCGGTTTGACGATCTCCACGCTGATCGTGGCGGCAATCCTGATGGTGGCACTTGGAGTGAAAGGATTGCCCGGGATAGCGGCCGTACTGGGAGTGGCTGCCGTAATTTGCGTCGCGGCCGCGGTGGCGGGCGAGATGCTCCAGGATCTGAAAGTCGGGCATATTCTCGGCGGTACGCCGTGGAAGATGCAGGTCGGCGACCTGTTCGGCGTGGTCCTGGCGTCCGTTGTCATGTTTTACCCGCTGTTCATCCTTCACCAGGGAGATATCAACCAGGGAGGAACCGGTTTGGGTGGCGAGCAGTACCCGGCTCCCCAGGCCAGTCTCATGGCCATCCTCGCGAAAGGTATCGTCGGCGGCGACATGGCGTGGCCGTTGATCATCGTCGGCATCCTGATGGCGATCGTCTTCATCCTCGTGCAC
>JAADGX010000050.1 GCA_013152135.1 Chlorobiota bacterium | reverse complement strand
GTGGCGGTGATCGGAGCGATAACCGCTTTTCTTGCGGCAACCATCGCCCTGGTACAAAACGATATCAAGAAAGTCCTGGCGTACTCCACCATCAGCCAGCTGGGGTACATGGTTTTTGCGGTAGGTCTGGGAGCGTACACCGCGGCGTTATTCCATTTGGCCACGCATGCCATGTTCAAGGCGTTGCTCTTCCTGGGGAGTGGTTCCGTGATTCACGCCATGCATCACAGCCTTCATCACTTGCACGATCACGAAACCGATCCGCAGGACATCCGGAACATGGGTGGGTTGGGGAAAAAGATGCCGGTAACGTACATCACGTTTGTGATCGCGAGCCTGTCCATTTCGGGGATACCGTTCTTCTCCGGGTTCTTGAGCAAAGACGAGATCCTCGCTTCCGCATGGGCGTTTGGAAGCCTGAAAGGCGGTCTTGCCGTGTTGTTTCCATATATCGGATATGGCGTCGCGGCCCTTACCGCATTTTACATGTTCCGCCTGGTCTTTCTCACGTTCACCGGTGAACCAAAACGGAGTGATATTTTTGAGCATGTCAAGGAATCCGGTTGGAACATGAAGCTTCCATTGGTCATCCTGGCCGTTCTTTCCACATGGATCTTCTTTGCGTGGAACCCGTTTGGACCTTCGAATGGATGGTTTATGCAGTCCGTCAAGACTCCGCACACCGTTGTCGGTGACAACTGGTATGTATTCGGAGCGGCGGGCCACGTAGCGGAAGAGAGCGTTGCCGCGGCGGGAGCGTTGGGCATGGAGATGCAGGAGCTGCTCGAGCATACCGTGCACGAAGTCCATACCGTCGGAATGTTCGTTTCGCTGTTTCTGGCCTTGTCCGGTATTCTGGTCGCGTTTCTATTCTATACGAAAAAGGTCGTTGATGTCGACGCCCTGGAACGGCGTTACAAGCCTGTGCATCGCTTCTTGCTCAACAAGTGGTATTTCGATGAATTGTACGAAAAGTGGCTCATCGTGCCGGGGATATTGTTGTTGACGCGAGTACTGAATTGGTTCGACGGAAGGGTCGTGGACGGTGCGGTCAACGGCGCTGCGAGGGTGACGGTAATCGTGTCGCGGATCAGCGGGTGGATTGACAAGTACATCGTCGATGGCCTGGTGAATTTCAGCGCGTATTTTGCCGGCTTTGCCGGGTTGGTTGTGCGGAAATTCCAGACGGGAAGAATTCAGACTTACGTGGCCTTCGCCTTGCTGGGCGTCGTGATACTGTTCTACGCCTTTTATTGATGACTATTCAAATGAAACATTATAAAACGATTAATCAGAAGAAAATTGTAAGGGAGAACTGATGGATTTCCCCATACTGTCCTTTATTACGTTCCTGCCCGTCCTGGGATTGTTGGTTATCCTGTTGCTTCCCAAGGAGAATCATCGAAATATCCGGGGAGTGGCGGTGGCTGTCACGTTGGTGCAGTTCATCTTCGCCATTTTTCTATGGGCAGGATTCGACCCGTCGTTGGCAGGGATCAACGCGGAATCCGGAATGCAATTTGTTGAACGAATGCAATGGATTACAATTCCAAAAACACCGTGGTTCGGTGAGATACGGATCGAGTATTTCATGGGGGTGGACGGCTTATCCATGCCCATGGTTCTCCTGACCACGCTGATCGTCGTTGTGGCCTCACTGGCATCCTTCAGTGTCAAGAAGAACTTGAAGGGCTACTTTGCCATGTTCCTCCTTCTCGACGCAGCCATGATCGGGGTTTTCTGCTCACTGGATTTCTTTCTCTTCTACATCTTCTGGGAGTTGATGCTCCTGCCCATGTATTTCCTGATCGGGATCTGGGGCGGGCCAAGAAGGGAATACGCTGCGATCAAGTTCTTCATTTACACCTTGCTCGGTTCGGTGTTCATTCTTCTCGTCATGATCGGTTTGTACTTCAGTACGACCGATCCCAGCACGGGCTTCCACACGTTCAACATGATTGCCATGATGGATCCGGCCAACGTGGCATCCGATTCCATCTTTGGCGGAATTGCGACGACGGCGCGACACCTAGCCTTTATTGCATTGTTCATCGGATTTGCCATCAAGGTCCCGATTTTTCCCTTCCACACGTGGTTGCCCGATGCACACGTGGAGGCGCCGACGGCGATTTCCGTGATTCTGGCCGGTGTGCTCTTGAAAATGGGAACGTACGGATTGATGCGGATCAGTTTGCCGATGTTTCCCGACTCCATGTTGTATTTCCAGCTTCCCATCATCATTCTCGGCTTCATCAATATTGTCTATGGAGCGCTGGTGGCGATGGCGCAGACGGACTTCAAGAAGATGATTGCGTACTCGTCGATCAGCCATATGGGGTACGTGATGATCGGATTAGCCGCCTTGAACCCCCAGGGGATGAATGGAGCGATATTCCAGATGTTCAACCACGGTACCATCACGGCCATGCTCTTTATCCTGGTGGGCGTTCTGTACGATCGTGCACATACGCGAAAGATGAGTGATTTCGGGGGGATTTATAACAAGATGCCGGTGTACAGCTTTTTCACTGTTATCGCATTTTTCGCCGCCATCGGGTTGCCCGGGTTGAGCGGTTTCGTGAGTGAAGCGTTTTGTTTCCTGGGGGCCTTTCATACCAATATATTCTGGGCCTCTCTTTCAACGCTGGGCATCGTTCTGGGTGCGGGATACATGTTATGGGCATTTCAGCGTGTGTTCATGGGCACATTGCCCGAGCGTTGGGAAGGACTGAAGGACATCAGTGTGAGGGAAATTCTGTCCCTGGCTCCTTTAGCGGTAGTAGTGGTTGTACTCGGCGTCCAACCGGGAATTGCCTTTAATTGGTTCTCGAATTCCATGAATCACTTGGTTGAGGTTGTTACCTCGAGTGCCCGGGTCGCCGGGTTGATGTGATGATTGGTTCATGATACATCGGCAAACCGAATAGTATAGAGCATTATATGAACGAAATCATTCAAAGCAGTCTGTCGCTCCTGTGGCCGGAACTCATCCTCACCGTGACGTTTGTCCTCACGTTGTTCTCCCAGTTTGTTTTCAGGAAAGCGCCGATGCGTACCGGGTATGTTGCCTTGTCGGGATTCGTGCTTGCCTTTCTGTTGCTGGGAACGCAAAGTGGAAGCGATGCTTCCGTTTTTGGAGTGATGCTGGCGGTTGATCCTTTTGCAGTATTCTTCAAGTATCTCATCATCATCAGCGGTATACTCGTCCTGGGGTTTTCCCTGCAATCCGAGGAGATCCGAAACAATGCCGAGCACGCAGGTGAATACTTCGCGTTTATCGTTTCGATGACGCTGGGAATGTTCCTCATGGTTGGCGCTTCCAATCTGTTGATGATGTACCTGTCCATCGAATTGGTGAGTTTGTCCTCGTACGTTCTTTCCGGGTACCTGCGAAACGTCGAGCGTTCGAACGAGGCCGCCCTCAAGTACGTTATCTTCGGCGCGGTTTCTTCCGGCCTCATGTTGTACGGTATTTCGCTGATCTACGGTTTGACAGGAGCGCTTGATATTTACAGCATCAGGGAAGTGCTGGCAACAGGCGCGGTCATGCCGGGATCATGGGCGTACGCAACCCTGGTTGCCGCCGTGATTCTCATTATCGGTGGATTCGGCTATAAAATGTCAGTGGTTCCGTTCCATTACTGGACCCCGGATGTGTACGAAGGGGCCCCGATTACAATCACTGCGTACCTTTCCGTTGCGTCGAAAGCCGCCGGATTCGCAATAACCATCAGGTTCTTCAAAGTGGCGTTCTTGAACACGATTTCCGCGAATGGAACCTGGGAGATCCTCGCAGGCATGAACTGGGAGTTGATTATTGCCGTGTTATCGGTTTTAACCATGACGCTGGGCAACCTCGTCGCATTATGGCAGGATAACCTGAAGCGTATGTTGGCGTATTCCAGCATTGCACACGCCGGGTATATGCTGATGGGGTTGGTTGTGGCCACGGACAATGGTATCGCCGCCATTATGGTGTATTTCGTTATGTACCTCATCATGAATCTTGGCGCGTTCTATGTCGTTATGGTTGTTGCCCAGAAAACGGGTTCCGAGGACATCGACGATTACCGCGGCCTGGCATATCGAGCGCCCTGGGTGGCCGGTGCGATGGCGATTTTTCTGGTTTCCTTGACCGGATTGCCCCCGACGGCCGGATTCATCGGTAAATTATGGATATTCGCCGCTGTTCTGAGCAAACCGGGTTTCGTCTGGCTGGCGATCATCGGGGTCATCAACAGCGTGATTTCCTTGTATTACTATGCCCGTGTGTTCAGGAACATGTATCTCCGTCAGGGGGACGAAGGGGAAACCCGGACAATCCACTTTGGGAGCAGGACCATCGCGGGATCGCTCATCTTCGCGGTACCGACGATTGTGTTCGGTTTGTATTTTGGGCCCATTCTTGAATGGGCGAAGAACTCCGTGACTCTTTTTCTCCGGTGACGATAAACCGGGACGTACGTTGTCCGTGATATCCGTGTAGGATAATACTCATTTCTACGAAACTGAGGGTGATAGCACAAATGTTGTCACCCTTCTTTTATGACAAAGCTCATTCATGTGTGTGATGTATCAAAAGTATAAATACTTATCATTGTTTTATAACAATCGAAAAAACGGTATTTTGGTATAAATATCTGGCAATATTAGAAAGCGTTTTGTATTTTGTATGCATGAAAGTTAAGGGATATTAAATAACAAAATGCACTCATCCCAGCTAGGTTTGCTTTCATGGTACTGAAACTCCAATTTTTCATTCTTTTATTCCTGGTTGTTGCCCAAAATGGCAGTATCGCTCAGTCAAATGACGATTGTTTCTCGTGTCACGGTGATCCTGACCTGACTATGGAAAGGGGAGGGAAAGAAGTTTCTCTCCATGTGGACAAGAGCGTATTTTCTTCGTCGGTTCATGGTGACCAGGATTGTGTCTCTTGCCACGCGGGTTATGATCCCGAAAATCTTCCCCATCGTACTGAGCCAGGCGTTGTCGATTGCACGCAGTGCCACGATGTCCCTGGATTCTCGTCGAGCATACACGCGGAGCGATTGGGAACCCGCGACGAACCCGCGTGCGCTGCGTGTCACGGTAAACACGATATAAAGCCGGCGGATTCACTGGATCCGGTAACGACGTGTGAATCCTGTCACACGTCGCGTGATGTTCGGAAGTATCGGACGAGTAAGCATTACAAGCTGTACCGGCGCTCCGGTTCTGGACCGAGTTGTGAAACGTGCCACGGGAAAGCACACGAGATCAAAGGTGTGCAGGCCCATGCCAGTAAGGAGGGCAGGGCGTTTGTTTACAAGACCTGCATCACGTGTCATCCCAATCCCCGCCATTCCTTTCATAAGGGGCTGGATCACTGTGCGACATCCGAGGAACCTTCGGTTGCGTGTTGTACGGATTGCCACGGCAACCACGCTTCGACGATTGATAAGAGGGCGGTCTCGCTGTCATGTCTTTCCTGCCACCTCGATGAAAAGTATTTCGCGGGCCAGCCCGGCGGCGAGAGGATGGTCAAGTTTGTTCGTAGTTATGCGCACAGCATCCATGCTCAAGGCAAGTTCAAGGGGAAAAAGGCCGTTACGTGTATCGACTGCCATCGCAATCACCTGGTGCAGGATGCAAAAGGCGTCGCGTCCCCGGTTGCTTTCGAGAATATTCCACAGACCTGCGGTAAGTGCCATCCTGACGTTGTTGTCGAATACCGTGCATCGAATCATGGACGGGCGCTCCACGAGGGAAAGCCCTACGCGCCAACGTGTACGGATTGCCACGGTGAGCATACCATCCAGAGCATCACCAACAGTCAGAGTCCGGTTTCAAAACTGAACGAACAGAAGGTTTGTCTCAAGTGCCATTTGAACTCTCCGGAGGTGCGCGCCAAGGTCGGCCTTTCGACGAAATTTATCGATGCGTATGAACACAGTGTTCATGCGCAAGCACTGGCGAAAGGGAATGAGAACTCTGCCACGTGCAGCGATTGTCATGGCGCCCACAATATGCGAAGGGGCGGGGATCCGCAAAGCCAGTTGTTCAAGAGGGTCGAGTACAAGACGTGCGGGAAGGCGGGATGTCACGAAAAGGAATCCAACGATTTCGAGCACAGCATTCACGGCGTCGCCTTGATGAGCGGCGTGATGGAGGCTCCAACCTGTACCACCTGTCATGGCCAGCACCAGATTCTGAACGTCAAGAATCCTCAGTCACCCGTCAGTACCAGGAACCTGGCCCGGGACGTTTGCTCGCCTTGTCACGCTTCGGTAAAGCTCGATACGAAATTCGGTTTGTCGGCGGAAAACCCTCAAACCTACATGTCGAGTTACCACGGACTGGCGCTGGAGGCGGGTTCTACCACCGCGGCCAACTGCGCAAGTTGTCACGGGTACCATAAAATCCTTCCCTCCTCAAACCCGGAATCGTCCATCAATATTAAAAATCTGCCGACCACCTGCGGAAAATGCCACCCTAATGCGACGCGGAATTTTGCCAGCACCAGAATCCATACGCAGATAAAAAGCGAAAACTCAGGCGTTTTGTACTGGATAAGCTGGATATACATATGGATGATCATTGTGGTCATTGGCGGAATGCTCGTTCACAATTTGCTGGACTTCATCAGGAAAGCCCAGCGGAAGCTTCGCATGCGCAGGCTGGGTATCGTGCACAAGTACAGGCCCTATTTGTACGTGAGAATGACCCGTAATGAACGAATTCAGCATTTCCTGATGATGGCGAGTTTCTTCACGCTTGTCTTCACCGGTTTCGGCTTGCGTTATCCGGATGCGTGGTGGGTGACATGGATTCGCGACATCGGTGGAGAACCGGCGTTTGCATTGCGCAGTCTCATGCATCGCATAGCGGGTGTTGTCATGGGTACCGTGTCCATTTATCATCTCTTTTACATCGCCGTTACGCCGCGCGGTCGACAGCTTATCAAGGATTTGTTGCCTCGTTTGCAAGACGTACGCGATATTATGAGAACGTTCCAGTATTATGTCGGGTTGACCTCGCAGCGGCCAAAATTCGGTCGATTCGGCTATGTTGAAAAAGCGGAGTATTGGGCGTTGATCTGGGGCACGGTCGTGATGGTCGTAACCGGTCTTCTGTTGTGGTTTAGCACGTTCTTCGGTTCTGCAACATCGAAACTGGTAATTGATATTGCAGAGGTTGTACATTTCTACGAAGCCTGGTTGGCCACGTTGGCAATCCTCGTATGGCATATTTATTTCGTGATTTTCAACCCGGACGTGTACCCCATGAACTTGGCGTGGATCAAGGGTACGCTATCGGAAGAAGAAATGGCGGACGAGCATCCACTGGAGCTCGAGCGACTCCGGGAGCAGGGCGATCCATCCATCGTTATTGTTGCGGACGATCAACGGTTGCATGATGGAGCTGCATGAGGCCGGGAGCCATCCTTTACCTGACAAGCGGAAACAATCTATGATGCGAAACACACTATCTCTACGTGATTCCAGATCGGGGAAATGGGGGTGGATGAAGGACGGAGGATTTCAATTCCTTTCGACGCCGATCACGTTAGTTCTCTGTGCGGTTTTTCTCCTCTCTTTCGGGGCCAGCCTGAAAGCGCAGGACAACAGCGATTGCCTGATGTGTCACGATGACAGGGGGTTGTCCACGCGTAAACACGGGCGGAAAATCTCGCTGTACATTGATGAAAAACGGTATTCCACGTCGGTTCACGCGGATCTGGATTGCATCTCCTGTCATGCGGATCTGGAGGACTCGGATTTCCCTCACACCAAGGACGTCCAACCCGTTGATTGTGGTCAGTGCCACGAGGACGTGGAGACCATGGAGGCGACCTCGTTGCACGGCAGGGCCGCCCAGCGTGGCGATCCGCTTGCACCGCGATGTAGCAGTTGTCACGGGAAGCATTACATCGTGGCGGTCAAGGACCCGAGATCGACGGTTGCGCCGTTGAAAATACCGTTCCTTTGCGGCCGGTGCCACCAGGAAGGCGCGCCGGTTCAACGGCTGCGATCCATACCGGTTGACCATATTCTCGAGAACTATTCAGAAAGTATACACGGCGAGGGACTTCTCAAGAAAGGGCTGATCGTGGCGCCGACGTGCGTCTCTTGCCACACGCCACATTCGATTTTACCGCATACCGATCCGAGGTCTTCGATTTCACGGCGCAACATCGCCAAGACGTGCACCCAGTGCCATGCCCAGATAGAGGCTGTGCATCGCAAGATCATCAAGGGCGCTCTGTGGGAAAAGGAAGCGCATGTTCTCCCTGCCTGTATTGATTGCCACCAGCCGCACAAGATACGCAAGGTGTACTACAGCCAAGGAATGGCCGATCAGGATTGTTTGAACTGCCACCAGAAAAAAGATATCGTATCGTCGAAAAACGGGCGGTCGCTGTACGTTGATCCAAACGAGCTGGTGCATTCGTCGTTTGGAACAGTCGCGTGCAGTCAGTGCCATTCCGAAGTCAGCGTTTCGCGCGTGCGACCATGTGAAACCATTACTCGTAAAGTGGATTGCAGCGCCTGCCACGCGGAAATCGGCGAGAAATACAAAAAAAGCACGCACGGGAAACTTGCCGAGCGAAACGATCCGAATGCCCCGACCTGCAAGGAATGTCATGGGACGCACAAGGTACTCAGTCGATCGAACCCGATCTCAGCGACGTTTCCAACGAATGTACCACGGCTATGTGCGAGGTGTCACCGTGAAGGGCAGAAAGCAGCGGTACGGTATGTCGGAAGCCAGCACGAGATTGTTCAGCACTATCGTCAGAGCATCCACGGCAAAGGGCTGCTGAGAAGCGGACTTACCGTAACCGCCATGTGTACGAGTTGTCACACGGCGCACAGCGTGCTTCCGGCGACCGACTCCAGTTCCAGCGTGAACCCGAGGAATATTCCGATCACGTGCGGCAAATGTCACCATGGCATCCAGGAGGAATTTGAAAAGAGCATTCACGCTACGGCTGTGGGAAAGACGGATAAACCTTTACCCGTCTGTAGCGATTGTCATTCCGCGCACACTATCCAGCGCGCCGATCAGGCAGGGTTCAAGCTGGAAATCATGAACAAGTGTGGCCGTTGCCACGAACGAATTGCCAAAACGTACTTCGATACATACCACGGAAAGGTATCCCAGTTGGGGTACACCAAGACAGCCAAGTGTTACGACTGTCACGGAGCGCACGATATCTTGCCCGTTACCGATCCGCGATCGCGTCTGAGTTATAAAAATGTCGTATCAACGTGCCAGAAGTGTCACCCCGGCGCCACGAGACGGTTTGCCGGATACCTGACGCACGCCACGCACCACGATCCCGATAAGTACCCATTCCTGTTCTGGACGTTTTGGGGGATGACCGGTCTTTTGATCGGGACGTTCATCATTGGAGGGCTTCATACAATTCTTTGGTTGCCCCGGGCGCTCAAGATGCGTCGGGAGTTGAAGCGCAAGATCAAAGCAGCCAACCAGCCGGAATCCGAAGACAAAGAAGGGGAACTCCCGGAAGATTCACAACAATCGGAGAGCCAAGAAGGTGATGGAAATACAGCGGAATAACCAAGTGGAAAAACAGTATCAGCGATTCTCGCGTTTAAACCGGACCCTGCACATCATCATGATCGTCAGCTTCATGAGTCTTGCTTTGACGGGGATGACCTTGAAGTTTTCCTACACGGGATGGGCGGTCATTCTTTCTCATCTCCTCGGCGGTTTTGAATCGGCGGGGTACATCCATCGTGTGGCAGCGGTCTTTATGTTCGGTATTTTTTTCGCACATATTTTCGATCTTGCTCGAAACAAAAGGAGGGAGCTCGGCTCGTGGAAAGCTCTTCTCTTCGGTCCGAACACCATGCTGTTCACAAAAAAAGATTGGCAGGATTTCGTAGGATCATTGAAGTGGTTTTTGAACAAAGGACCACAAAGGACCGCGGCCAGAATTCGGACGATGGACCTACTGGGAAAAATTTGATTATTTTGCCGTGTTTTGGGGAATTTTCGTTATCGGTTCCAGCGGTCTCATGCTGTGGTTTTCCGAATTCTTCACGCTCTTCATCCCGGGTTGGTTTATTAATGTCGCCACCATCATCCATAGCGATGAAGCGCTCTTGGCAGTCGGGTTTATTTTCACGGTGCACTTTTTCAATACCCATTTGAGGCCGGAAAAATTCCCCATGGATCTCGTGATTTTTACCGGAAGATTGTCGATCGAAGAGCTCAAATTCGACAAACCATTGGAGTATAAAGAAATGGTGGAAACCGGAAAGCTTGAGGAACGACTGGTGGATCCGTATCCTCCCATTATTTTGAGAGCCGCGCGTGTGTTCGGCTGGACGGCACTTTTAACGGGTATCAGCATCGTCATCTGGATTGTTTACGCCATGCTTTTCGCCTACCGGTAGAAAGAGCGTTCAATACTTCACTTCAGAGATATTCGCGGAAGGACATAAAAAAAACGTGATGATGACTCATCACGTTTTTTTATGTCTGAGGATCAGGAAATCCTCAAGTAACTTGCTGCCGGGCTTCGTCCCAGGGTGGAAGAATCTTGAAGAGAATATAGAGGATGACGATCGGCATGATCAGGATGATAAAGCTTACGAGGAAACCCTCCAGTCCAAAAAAGGTCATCTTGTAAGTCGTCAATCCCAGGAAACTCTTCGAGAATAATTGCCCGCCGATGACGACGTTCCATCGGGTGGAAAAAATGCCCATTTGTACAAGGATAGCCGCGACGAAGTAGATCAGTTTTTTCAACTCGTCCGGAAGCTTGAACAGCTTGGCCGCTGCGATGGAGCCGAGCGGGATCAACATGCCGATCAGAACCTGGATAACGACCAGGCTGACAAACAGTTTGCCGGAAACGAGCTCCGAAATGATATGAATGGACTCTTCCGATTCGTAGACTCGGTGGATGAAATCGAGTGTCTCAAGCGAAAAGTCGATGATCATTACGTAGAACAGGTAACTGGCCAACTTGTTCAGGCACAGCATGTCGATCGGTTTTCTCCGCATCGGTGTGACGATCATGTAAATGAGCAGTACCAGCGCAATGCCCGAGACGATAGCGGAAAAGAGGAAAACAATGGGCATGAGCACGCTCGACCAGAAGGGGTTCGCTTTGACGGATCCGAAGATGAACCCGACATACCCGTGGAGCAGGAAGGCGGAAGGGATACCGATGATGGTGATAACCTTCACGCTTTTCCTGTCAAAGCGCAGGGCTTTTTCTGATACGTCGGATGAAAACAGGGAGAGAAGTTTATGAATCCACTTCATCAGCCCCTTTTCCTTACGGCTCCACATGATGAGGTCTTTTCTGAAGTCGAACCAGATTTCCAGGAGCAATACCGCCATCAGATACCACGCATAGACGAACCCGAACATGGCCATTGCCGAGCTCGTGTTTGGTGTCAGGAATATTTCGTACGATTTCTCCGGGTGTCCGAGATGCCCCAGCAATGGCAGCGGAGCAACGATGAGGAACGCCAGGGCAGTCAACAGTGACATACGGTATGTCGGTTGCAACTCCTTGACATTGAAGACTTTTACCAGGGACGCCAGGATGAACGCGCCCGCTACCAGACCGGTCAGATACGGGTAGAGAACGATGAGGAGTCCCCAGTGCAGCTCGATTTCATTAGGGAAAATGTATCCGCTGACTTCTTTCAGCAGAGGGGTCAGGTGTTGTACAATCTCTTCCAACGTTAACTTACCTCCATGTCAAGGTTGGCATAATAAACCTTTGGTTCAGTGTTCAGGTTCGGTTTAAGGACGTTGATATTGTGCATGCGCTTGAAACGGACGAGCGGACTGGCGCCTTTTTTCAGTTCACCGAAGATTCGTGCCTGGGTCGGGCAATTCTCGACGCAGGCGGGGCTCATTCCTTTCGTGATGCGATGGTAGCAGAACGTGCATTTTTCGGCTGTTCGCGTTACCGGGTGCAGGAACCGTGCCCCATACGGACACGCCTGGATACAATACCGGCACCCGATACAGTAGTCTTTATCGACGAGGATGACGCCGTCCACCGTTTTAAACGTTGCGCCGACAGGACAAACCTGGACACAAGGCGGGTTGTCGCAATGGTTGCACAGCTTTGGCACGAAGAAACTACGGATGGTTTGTTTGTCAGAGATCTCCGGTTTAAAGCTGTCGTAGCCACCATTCGGGCTGGAGACACTTACACGTCCATTCGCCTCGATTTCGTAACGCTCCACCCAGGTACGGAAGAAAAACGGCAGTTTCGGAACGTTGTTTTCCTCTTTGCATGAGGCCACACACCGACCGCATCCGATGCAATCGTCGATATTGACACCCATACCCCAGAGATGTTCCGTGGCGTCGTAACCATTGTCATAAACCCATCCGGATTTCTTCTTGGGCTTTTCTTGCGATCCCGAACGGCCCGGTAAGGTGATTGCCGCAACCGAGAGCAGGACCGTTTTGACGAAGGAACGTCTTTTCTGCGGTTGGCTCGTAAAGTTTAGAATGTTCAGAATACTCATGGGACTTTA
>JAADGX010000137.1 GCA_013152135.1 Chlorobiota bacterium | reverse complement strand
CTCGTAATAATATCTCTTCTTTTCTTTCAAGGATTGCCGTTTCGGCGACCCAACGGATATACAAGTTGATGCCCAAGGTCCCGGGGATAGCTTTCATCTCCTTCAAAGCCCAGTTCAATGTCCCTCCCGTCCGCCGGTATGTACGCGGTTTTGAACAGGTAGTCCCACAGGCTCAAGGTGATCCCGTAATTGACCCCGTAAGGATGCTCCGGGGGCAGCTTTTTGACGTGATGCCAGATATGCATCCTGGGATTGTTGAGAACATACCTCAACGGGCCGTAATCCAAACCGAGGTTTGCGTGATTCAAATTACCCACGGCCAACGAAACGACGTGTACGATGAAAAAATCCCGGATTCCAAATCCAATCATGGCCATCGGAAGGTACAAAACGGTCTTGTACACCACGTTTTCCATCCAGTGGTATCGCAAATGCGCCGCGAATCCCATCTCTTTGACGGAGTGATGCAGCTTATGCAGCTCCCACAACCACGGAATCTTGTGCAGGTACCTGTGTATGTTCCACTGTATGAAATCCGTGACGACAAACATGAACAGGATTTGCGACCAGGAGGGCCAGGACGCGACTTCGACGGCAACCACGTTTGTCACATCGAACAAGGCCAGGAAATCATTGAACAATTCCGCGAAAACATTCGAGATCGAAACGAAAACAATGAGAGGAAAAAGGAAATAGTTGAAGAACATGTAAAAACTGTCCAGCCAAAAATCCTTTCGGAAGATCGATTGGTTTTTACGCCACGGGAAAAGTATTTCGAGCAGCCATATACTTATGAAAAGTCCGACAAACCAATAGAAATAGTTGTGCCAACCCGGGTTTGAAATCTCATGCTTCAGGAAATTCCAGTACCCGGAATATGAATTGAGAAATATCTCGATGTATTCTTGCAAAATATTTGCCCGTTCAACTTGATGTAACACCACGACGCCCCGCTCACGGCTTACAAAGGTAAGCGGTTTTTCGGTTTTTACCGCAAGGCATCTCCTCTGCGGAGATTGCGATCAGCGATGTTCACGAAGTCACTTTCCGTCGGACAACACCGTCGACAACCAATCCTCCTGTTTTCCCGGGTTTTTCCCGGCTGCCGTCCAAGTTATTTCACAATCAGCATTTTGTTCACCGAGCGGTATCGTCCGATCACCGTCGTGTAGAAATACACTCCGGAGGGAAGACCCGCCGCGTTAAAGACCACCTGGTACCGGCCCGGCTCATACTTCCCGTTTACCAGCACGGCCACCTGCCGCCCGATGACGTCGTAGAGGAATATTTCCACGTGGGACGACTTCGCCACGTCAAACCGAATGGTCGTCGACGGGTTGAACGGATTCGGGTAGTTTTGATACACGGCAAAATCCGTTGGAATCGCCGGTGTGTCTTCTTCGTCAATGGCCGTAATATCCGTAATGATGACAACGGCGACGTCCTCGATTTCACTGCTGTATTTATCCTCGACCGAAACCCAATATGTGCCGGCAACGTTTCCCGCCGTGTACAGACCGCTACTACTTATGACACCACCGACAGCGGACCAGAGCGGGAACATCTGCAAGGTCTGACCGAGGGTGTCCTGGCCACTGACCGCAAACTGCTGTGTCTGCCCTGGTTCCAACCGCACCGAATCCGGAGAGATTGTAACCGAGGCCAGGTAAGGCAGAATGGTCACGTAACTTGTATCCGCCAATCCGCTCTGTGAATTTACTGCCCAAACCCGGTATGAACCGGCCTGGTTTCCGGCCCTGAAAAGACCCGCCCGGTCAATGCTTCCTCCTTCGGAATGCCATTCCACGGGAACATCAATGGGTTTGCCCAGAGAATCATACCCTGCCGCGGAAAAGAGGTATACATCCTGGACGCGGAGGTGGACCGTATCCGGCTCGACGTCGATCGCGGCAAGTTGAGAATTGTAAACGAACACGAGAAACGAATCCACGTCCTTATAAGAAGGGGTATTCCGCGAGACCGCGGTACAAACGAACTTACCGACCGCACCAATTTCCATCGCAGGAGGCACTGAGAAGGTGATTGTCGTATCCGCACTCATACTGTCCACTAAAGCCAGGGAAAATGAACTGGCACTTACGAGCCAGTTCATGGAATCTGCCGAAACTGTCACGTCAAGCACATCGTCGGGGTTTTGCCAGTTCTGAAATGCAACGTGAAGCGAATCAACGGAGCCCCGGGGGAGAAAAACTGTATCGACGGCAACGTTGACCACTACGGCGACGGGAGTAGTACGCCAGTTGGCAAAATCCACACCACTGCTGACCTCATCGCCGGAACCGGGACCGGCGCCGCCGGGACCCGAGGCGTCACCCCACCAGTTGTACCTGGCATCGACGGTGACCGTTGGGTACTGGTTCTTGATCCCAAATCCTGCATTATCATAAATGCTGCATTTTTCAACGATTGGAGTTGCGCCGCTCTTGACGATCATCGCATCGTCCTCTGCCGCGGTGAACACACACCCTGAGAACTTCGACGTGGGTTGCGAACAGCCTTCGATGATAGCAAGATTGCCATTGTGTGTAATCAGCAGCACGCCCCAGTTGTTTTTGTTGCCACATTTTTCCCAGACGCCGGTACCGTTTACCTTGATCCAGCAATCTTTGAATCGATTGTTGTTTGCGTATTCCAGAAACAGACCGGTGCTTTGGCCGCTGATAGTGCTACGCGACAGCTTGTTATTCGATGAGTACCTGAAATGAACACCATAGCGTCCGTTTTTACGAACACGAATCGGATATTTCATTGCCTGGGATCGTTTCAGCCAGAGGGTCCCTTCGATCTCGTTCAGAACCGAGCCGTTCAGCACGATACCGCTCTTGGTGTTCGATTCGGCGATGATCTTCCCGAGAAACCGATTTCGACGACAGTGATTCAATATCACACCATGTTTCCCATTTTGCTTAACCTCGTTGTCGTAGAAATCGTTAGAATGGGAATAATCCAGGCGTAGGCCGTGGTCATTATTGTTTTCCATGACGTTGGCATCCTGGGTTCTTGCGGGGATAGAGTTCTTATGAGATTCGAACAAGTATATGCCGCTCTTACCGCTGAGAAGCACCTTGCTTCCAGCTATCTCGTTCTCACTGGACCATCTCAGATAGATGCCATTCCATAGGTTCCTAAAGAACTCGTTTCCGTGAAGTTTGTTCTTCATCGATAACCTGAGATAGAGGCCATCTTTTTTATTAGAGCTAATCGAGTTTTTCTTTATTTCGTTTCCCTGTGACCCTTTCAGATAGATGCCATGTCTGTTTTCAGGCCCCACAAAGTTATTCTCAATGATATTCGCTGATCCTTTGGGAGCGATGCAATTCTGCAAGTGGATACCGTCTCCCGTGTTCGATGTTATTTGGTTTGGTGTCCCGCCGCCTTTGCCAACCCGTGTTCCGTATGAGGACTCCAGATAGACGCCGTGGTTCTTGTTGCCTTGGATGGTATTGCCCTCGATTTCATTTTGTGTTGCAGGCTGTGCCCGGCATTGAACAAGGCCGATACCATTGTGGTTGCCGGGTCCTATCGTGTTTTCGGAGATCTTGTTGCGGACGGATTTGACAAGATAGACACCGTGCTTTGTGTTCTTTTCGATCTTGTTCAACTTCCCGATACGATGCCCGTTGGATTCCCGCACGTAGACGCCGTAGGGATTATTCTTGATGTTATTACCCGCGATATAGTTTCCCCAACCCGATTTACAATCGGATTTGTACACCATGATGCCTGCTTCCGTATTAGGTCCGATTGTGTTCGGATCATAGAGCGGAGAACCGCCATCATCCCAAACCCCAACCCAGATGTTGCACGAGGATTCAAGATAGACGCCGACCTTGCTCCCGCGTATCGTATTACCGACGATGGCATGCCTGACGTCCCCTTGCGGGTACCCGCTGGTCAGCACGCTGATGCCGTTCTCCGTGTTCGACGTAATATCGTTCTTCTCGATCATGTTGCCGCTGGAACACTCTTCCATCACGATGCCGTCCTTCGCGTTCCCCTCGATCTTGTTTCCCTTGATCGTGTTTCTGTCCGACCACTGCAAGTAAATCCCGTGTTCCTTGTTCCCTTTTACGAGGTTTTCATCGTCAATAATATTGCCGTCCGACTCCTCCATCTTGATGCCGTTCCGTCCGTTTTCCACGATGTTGTTTCCCCTGATCTTATTCTTGCGATCCATGGGAGCGTCAATCTGGAGCATGTAAATACCGTTCTCTCCATTGTTTTTTATGCTGTTCTTCTCCGTCTTGTCGCCAATTGTATTCCCATAAGACGTCGCGAGATAAACACCGCTTTTCTTGTTGCGCTCAATGACAGCGCCCTTGATCTCGTTTGTCTGGATGCACTGGCTCTTCTTAATACTGATGCCGTGCCCATTGTCCGGACCGACATTGTTGTCGCCATAAATTGCAGTCCCGCACGATGATTCAATGGAGATTCCGTTTTCCGCATTGTACTTGATGATGTTTCCGGATATGTGATTCCTGAATTCAGGGGGGCCACCGGCACTGCAGTCAAGAAGGCTGATGCCGTTTTTCGGGTGGTTCATAATCGTGTTCTTGCTGCTCGCCCGACCGATCCTGACTCCCCAAGATTTCTCGAGATGGATCCCGTTCTTCTGTTTGCCGGTCACCTTGCTGCCCTTAATGGTGTTTCCGTGTACGATTATGGGTTGTTCGTTTCTCTTGAGTTGGCAGTTGAAGATACTGATTCCGTTTTGGGTATTCCGCTCAATGATAGGATTTCCCGTCACCGCGATATCACTGGAGTTTTCGATGAAAACACCATGGAGACCGTTCTCACTGAACGTGACATTGTCCGTGACGGTAAAACCGCTGCACTGCTTGACATGAAGACCGCTTTTATCATTACCGCGGAAGCTGTTCTTTTCGATCTTTGTTCTTTTGCCTGCCGTCTCCTGGCAGGTCTCCATGTAAACGCCATCTCCCCCATTGGAACTGAAGGAATTCTCCTGGATCGTGCTCTCCGTTGAGGAAGTCGCGTAGAGGCCCGCCTGATCGTTGTACAAAACCAGGTTACCCCGTATCACCGCCTCCTGAGCCGACTGGAGATAAACGCCTATCTTGTTTCGCGTGATATGGTTGTCCAGGAGCTGAACGTTCTTGACGGCACTTCCATGCACAATAACACCCGCCTTGCCATCCGCAGCGGCTCCCTCGATAGTGAAACCCTGTATCGTCGTGTTGTCCTTGGTCACACTGAAAACGTGATTACCAGGGTCCTCTGCACTGACGACAGTCTCTGTCCGCCCTTTCGTTGAGCGAATCGTGAGCGACTTGTCAACATTGACATTTTCCTCGTAGGTTCCCGGGCACACCAGGATCGTGTTGTTCGGCGCCGCGGCTTTCACTGCTTCAACGATGCTTGTATAGGGTTCGTCCTTATCCGCATTGTAGATACAGGCCACTACGACTTTCCCGTTCACGCCGTCCTGGACATCACCCGGCCGGTAATTGTCCGGCGTGGCTTTGACATTACTTGCCTGAACCGCCACGCGCAGTTCCTTGAACACGGAATCGCACGCGTACGAATCCATCTTGCTGAAGGTCAGATAGAGCGACACGTCTTTGTCTTCTCCCGCTGCAAGGGTCAGGCCACTCGTCGTGAACCGCGCAGTACCGCTACCACCGGAATAGGATACGCTCTGGCTGCCTCCCTGCCACTCCAGTTTGGCTCCTTTAATGTATTGGGTTACCTCGTCATCGCCTGAAATGTTTACCGTGATGGTGTTCACGTGCCAACTGTCGGCATAACTGGCTTTCAACGTGAAAGGAAGGACGAGCCGTTCCTCTTCGTTTTCCGTGACGGGACAGATATGTTCCGACGCCTGTCCGCTGACTTTCAACCAGGGGGTAAAGATGGCGGTAGCTACGTTTTTACACCCACCGTTACAAGAGCCGGACGCCGGGCTGGCATAGCTCCTGCGGTTCTTGCCGGTTGCCGCCCCTGTCCATTTCCAGAAGACCCACTCTTTCGTGGGGGTCGCGGTGACTTGCACAGTGCCGCCGCTCTGGTCCACACACGCCGGTGAAGCGGTGCAACCCATCTTGTGAGCCTCATCCGGCATAACTGCTGTCGCTACACAGCCTTCGCCTCCTGACTGCTTCTTTATTTTAATGGTCTGTGTGATAAACCCCTTATAGCCACTGATATCTTTTGTCTTCCTGTCCCCGTATCCTTCTGTCGTCGCCGCGTATCCCGTACCCGTCCTGGAGGAAATCGTCGTTGAGACCTGGTGGGTCGAGGGAGAATGACAAATATCCACGGGTCTAAAATTCATTACGAGCAACTCCATAACCCACACACTGCCCCCTTTGATGCCCGCGAAGACAAAACCGTTGTTGACCTCCACGTCCCAGATTTCACCTGTGTCGCTTGTCTGCGCTATCCGGGCCGGTGAAGCGGAGTTGGAAACGTTAAACGCCTCGAGATGCCATTGCGCGTTTGGTGCGGACCCGGTGTTGCTGCCGATGTACACCGTGTCCTCCACCGCCCAGAGACTCATGGGTTCGCCCGCGGTCTGAGCCGTACCCAAGAGAAGCGGCGACTGAGGATTCGAGACGTCAATAACCTGAAAACCTTGGTTCTGTGTGTCAACAGTGTACGCGACGTAGGAAAACGTGTTTCCTTCCTTGACAAACAGGTCCTTGCCCCTGCCCGGCAATGTCGTGCCGCTTACATAAACCGGCTTCGTAGGATCGGAGATGTCTACGATCTCAAGCTTGTACTCCGAGCCCCGCACGATGAGATACGCGTATCCCGACGTAACATAGATCTCGACCGGTGTCCCGTCGCGCGGCTGATAAACCGAACGCTCGACGACGTGGCCGGCATCGGAAACATCGAGAATACGCACCCGGCCATTGGTTCCCCAACCGAATCCAAACAGGTAGTTTCCGCGCAGAAATATCCGCTGCATCCCTGCCCAGTCAGGATAAAATTTGACCAGCGCCGGGTTCCCGGGGTCCGCCATGTCGTATATCCACAATCCCAGGGCAGAAGCAGCATAAAGATAATCCTCCGCCGATTGAACCCACAGCACGTCGCTGGGACTGGCATATTTGTTCCCTTCCGTCGGGTTGGCAGGATCGGACACATCGATGGCTATCAAATGTCTCTCACTGTTCGTGGTGGTCAGGTAGGCACGGGAAGAGAAAACGTGCAGCGAATTGATCGTCCGGTAGGGACGGGAATCGATTTCCATTTTGGCTGTTGCCCGCGGATTATTCGGATTGGACACATCAACGATGAGCAGCCAGAGACCATCGGAGCAGCCGATATAAGCATAGCCCCCTTGCACATAAAGAGCCTGGGGATATCGATTGCCGGAAAGATCCGTCAGTTTTGTGTGCAACAAGCCCTTCTTAACAGGGTCATTGGGATTGGAAATGTTGATAATTTGAAAATCTATGTAGGGTGACGACTCAATGGCGACATACGCATAATTTCCCTGAACAAATACTTTTTTCAAATTGAGCATGTAAACAGAGGAAAGCTGAACGGGGTTGGAGGGATCGCTCATATCCAGAATGAGCAAGGAATTTCGAAACCCGTCGAGCACGTAGGCGTACTTTCCCTTTACAAACACATCGAGCATATTGGAATAGGTTTCCGGAAGGAACGTTTTCACCAATTGCGGAGATGACGGGTCAGAGACATCGACGATTTTCAGTCCTCTGCGTTCTGCTGCCACGTAGGCGTAATTGCCGGAAACAAAAACTTGCCCCTCTGCACTGTCGCCCAAGGCATGGTACCCGACCGGAGCCGGTGCAAGGGGATCGCTGATGTCGATGATACGCAGGCCGGAGGCGGAGAGATAGGCGTAATTGCCGGAGATGAAAATATCTTCGGGAGCATCGGGCAATTCAAGGTAGGCCACTTGCTGAAAGGACGAGTCGGAAATATCCAACACCGAAAAATATTGTGCCTGACCCAGGTAAGCGTAATTACCGGAAACGGCACCGCAGCTTGCCGCACTGCCGACGTGGCCGGCTGGAGTGATGGTGAGTTTTTCATTCTGCGCTTCAACTGGGGTTACAAGCGCAAAAAGGAGCATGTGAACAAGCACGACAGAGACCGACAGCGAGATCGTCATTCCGGCTTTCATGATAACCTCCAATAAAGCAAATACGTTTTGATTTATTTGTTGTCGCCATTTCTGGAAGCACTGCTGGGCACATACATGTTTTCCCCATAACGCCTTCGATGACAATCCCCCCGCCGGCGCCGTTCGTTCGCCTACTTGCTATGTATTGTCAGGAAACCACGGTGTCTAACGGATTACCTCGTCCAGCAGTTCATACAGGTTCCGCTCCGATGAGTAATCCATTTCCACCGTCTCTCCTTCGATCGTGCTCGTATAATGTAGGGGTATCCTTTCCCGTAACGGGAAATTTATTGAAGCTTTCGTATTTTTCAAAATAAAATCGTCCGTTCCGCCGCCCCTGCCCGCCGGTGGAGTTCCAACAATATCAGCCCTGTTGTTGATTCTCATCCACCGGACAAAAAAATCGCACGCACTGCCGCAGATTTCATTCGAACGCACCAACAACTTTCCTTTCCAGGTGTTTCTTAACGAAATCCTCTCGGTGATAAAATGGAAATCCGACACCCCGGAGACTCGTCTGCCTTTTTTGTCGATAATGTCATAAAAGAAACGGAACTCCCTCGTTACGTTGACCGCGTGACTCAGGTAGAGCATCTCGTTAAACGCTCCGCCGCTGCAATCCTTTAAATCGATTACGAGGGCCTCGGGCTGAATCGCATTCACAATACCCATGACGGTGTCAATGTCCGCGGCGTCCCAGTCGAAGAAATCCCTGGGATGAAGCACGCAGAACGTGCCTTTTTTCGTCTTCAGTTCGTACAGCAGCAACGACGGATGGGAAGAGAGACTCGTGTCGGGAATTTCTTCGAGGGAAAGGTACCCGTTTCGCTGTACCAGGATCGCGGCGCTGTCCGTTCGGCTTTTCCTTACGTCTGTTGTCGGTGTGCACTTCCTGTATTTTGACGTCACCGTCATTCGCGCGCCTTTTCTTCGTACCGTAAAACGCATCTCCTCCAGCTTGTCGACGGGGGGCGAGTACGGCTTGATGAACGACAAATTCCTCGCCGCGACCTCGTACGTCGCGTGCAAGGTTGACTGCGGTTCCCTTTTACCGAATTCCTTTATGAATTCCACCGACCGAACGCCGTTTACTTCAATGATCGTGTCGTCAACCATGAGCGCAGGAGCATAGTACGGATACACCTTTCGTACGATCAACGCGCTGTCCGAGGTAAACGTCGCGACGAACCCAAGCGTGTAGTAATCGTCAACGGGGGAGAGTTCCCTCGGAACCGACCAGAAAAAATGCCCGTCCGGGAACGCGCCGCGCAACTTGCGCAATTCCTTGACGAACGTCTCCGTGTCCCACGTGATGCTGTCTGCGTACCCGTGCTTTTGCCGCAGGAACTCCGTTCTCGTGAGGTCACATTTTCGCTCGAAATAGACATATTTCGACGCGATCAACGCGCACGCTTCGAGATAATCCTCTTTGTATTGATCCGCCGTAAACGACTGTGAAAACACGTGCAGGGGTACGAGCAGCAGGAATATCGCTGTGGACGTTTTCATTGTTTTGATCAACGGTTGTTGTAGTAAAACGGTTTTATACTTTTCGAGAAACGAAGAACATTAAAATAGAGGTGATTCCCCATCCCCCCAATGATCCCTTCCGCCCAGTCCATTATTCATGCCAACCGCGAGAAACGCTTGTTCGATTCCGGAAAGTCAACGCCGGTCAGAAAGAGGGACAACAGGCCGAGGGCGACTGCGGCCAGTACCATCGGCAGGCCAAAATGAACGGACGTCGTCGTGGCAACGCCGGGGATTGCCGTCAAAACCGCTCCCGCCACCAGACCGAGAACCGCTATCCATTGATAGAGCCGCAACCCGGCAACGATAGGCGTTTG
>JAADGX010000183.1 GCA_013152135.1 Chlorobiota bacterium | reverse complement strand
GAGCCACCAAAGCCAAAGGCAACCCAATCACCACCACTGAGTGTAAAATACGACCCAAAAAGGGTAAAGCTGTTGCTACTCCCGATCCTGTTCTCGTACGTTGCATTGAAGATACCGAAGGTCAAACCTACAGGATCGGCACTTATTGCCTTGTTATACTGGGCGGAAACAGGTGCCGGCATAAGAAACGGTATTACCAGGCATAATAAAATGACCATAGGTAGAAAGCGCTTCATAGAACCTCCATGTATTTATGATAAACGGGTTACTAGTCTTTGAGAATCATCCGCGAGATGACAATGCGTTGAATTTCGCTTGTCCCTTCATAGATCTCCGTGATCTTGGCGTCTCTCAGATAACGTTCGACCTTGTATTCGCGCACGTATCCATAGCCACCGTGTATCTGGATGGCTTCCAAAGCATTATGTACCGCGGTCTCCGAGGCATAAACCTTGGCCATCGCCGCAAGCTTGATGTAATTCTCACCGGCATCCTTTTGTGCTGCCGCTTTCAACGTCAACAACGTCGCAGCTTCCAATTTCATGGCCATATCAGCCAATTTAAACTGGATCACCTGGTGCTCGGCAATGGGTACACCAAAAGCTTTCCGTTCCTTGGAATAGGCTATGGAATCTTCCAGGCTCGCTTCCGCTATACCGAGGGCCTGGGCGGCAATACCGATGCGTCCGCCGTTCAAGGTATCCATGGCAAAGTTAAATCCCTTGCCGACTTCCCACAGGACGTTCTCGTCGGGAACGAACGTATCCTGCAGCGTCACCGTAGCAGTATCGGAACTGCGAATACCCAGCTTGTCTTCCTTTGCGCCCTGGCTTACACCCTCGAATTCCTTCTCTACGATAAAGGTGGTGATACCCTTGTGTCCTTTTTCCGGGTCCGTTTGGGCCATGACGAGATAGTAGTCCGCCGAGATAGCGTTCGTAATCCAGTTCTTTATCCCGTTCAACACCCACCCGCCATCCACTTTCTTGGCCTGCGTATGCTGCTTGGTCGCGTCCGATCCGGCCTCTGGCTCGCTGAGGCAGAATGCCCCCAGCTTTTGGCCGGATGCCAGCGGGGCAAGATACTTGGTCTTCTGCAGCTCCGTTCCATGCTTGTTCAATCCATGACAAACGAGCGAGTTGTTCACGGACATGATCACCCCAACCGAGGCATCAACCTTTGAGAGTTCGATGATGGCCAGTACGTAGCTGATCGTGTCCAAACCGGCTCCCCCGTAATTCGGATCCACCATCATGCCCATGAAACCCAGCTCGCCGAGTTTCTTTATGATTTCGGTAGGAAATTTCGCTTCAATGTCGCGTTCAATTGCCGTCGGTGCGATTTCCTCCCGGGCAAATTCCCGGGCGGTATCCCGGATCATTTTTTGTTCTTCTGTGAAAGTAAAATTCATATTGTCCGTCAAGTTAATTGTAATCGAAAAAACCTCTGCCGGTTTTCCGTCCCAGGTATCCGCCGGCAACTTTCTGTTTCAAGAGTGGACAGGGTCTGTACTTGGGATCTCCGAATCCTTCATAAAGTACGTTGAGGATATCGAGACATACATCCAGGCCGATGAAATCCGCAAGGGTCAGGGGACCCATTGGATGCGCCATCCCAAGCTTCATGACCTCGTCAATGGCTTCCGCGGTCGCGACGCCTTCCATCAAGGCATAGATTGCCTCGTTGATCATCGGCATGAGCACGCGGTTGGAAATGAATCCGGGGAAGTCTCGCACTTCCACTGGTGTTTTGCCGAGTTTTTCGGCGAGCTCGACCACGGCGGACACCGTGTCGTCGGACGTGGCAAGACCTCGCACAACTTCAACCAACTTCATAACCGGCACCGGGTTGAAGAAATGCATACCCACAACTTTGTCGGCTCGTTTCGTGGTTGCGCCCAGGGCGGTAATGGAAATGGAAGACGTATTGGAAGCGAGGATGCATCCCCCAGGCGCATTTTCATCGACAGTACGGAAAATATCCCTCTTGAGGTCAATGTTTTCATTCACTGCTTCGATAACGATGTCCGCTGTTTTCACTGCTTCCGCCAGATCAGTCCTGGCCGAAATGCGAGCGATAGCAGTGTTTTTCTCTTCCTCGGTCATTTTACCTTTCTTGACCTGCCTGTCCATGTTCTTGGCAATGGTCGCCAGGGCGCGATCGAGGAATTCCTGCTTAATATCAACCATTGATACGGAGTAACCCGTTTGAGCGAAGACGTGGGTGATTCCGTTACCCATCGTCCCTGCCCCGATAACTACGATAGATTTCATTGGAGTTCGTCGGTTTGTTGTGTATGGAAAAGGAAGGATGATCAGGCCGTTTCAACAATAACCGCGCTGGCTTCACCACCCCCGATACACAGGGTCGCCAAGCCCCGCCTGGCGTTGCGATGCTTCATGGCGTACAACAACGTCACGAGGATGCGCGCGCCGCTGGCACCGATGGGATGGCCAAGGGCAACCGCCCCGCCGTTGACGTTGACCTTCTCGGGGTCAAGCCCGGCAAGTTGATTCGTAGCGAGAGCCACGACGGCGAAAGCTTCATTGACCTCGAACAAGTCGATGTCGTCAACATCAAGGCCTGCTTTTGAGGTAATGGCTTTTATCACGTCCGCGGGGGCTGTCGTGAACCACTCCGGCGCCTTTGCAAAGGAGGCCTGCGTCACAATTTTCGCAATCGGTTGAATTCCATGAGCCTGCGCCCATTCTTCCGAAGCGATTACCAGCGCCGCGGCGCCATCGTTGAGCGAAGAAGCATTGGCGGCGGTAACTGTGCCGTCTTTTTGAAAGGCAGGCCGCAAAGACGGGATCTTTTCGAATTTCACCCGCTTCGGCTCCTCATCCTCGGAGACAATAACCGGGTCGCCTTTTCGTTGCGGTATCTCGACGGAGACGATTTCCTCCGCGAACGCGCCGGACTCCATCGCCTGCAATGCGCGTTTATAGCTACTGACAGCAAACTCGTCCTGAGCGTCCCGCGAAATATTGCATTCGCTGGCGCACAGCTCGGCGGCATTGCCCATGTGGAAGTCATTGTACACGTCCCACAGACCATCTTTGATCATGGAATCAATAAGTTGGGCATGGCCAAAACCGTAACCCGAACGCGCCTTGTCCAGCAAGTAGGGAGCATTGGACATACTTTCCATGCCGCCCGCGACAACAACCTCCGCATCACCTGCAATGATCGCCTGGGCTGCCAGCATTACTGATTTCAACCCGGAGCCACATACCTTGTTGATCGTCATACAAGGAACACTCTGCGGCAATCCGGCTCCGAGCGCGGCTTGCCGTGCAGGCGCCTGCCCTACACCCGCGGTGAGGACATTGCCCATGATAACTTCCGACACGTCTTCTGGCGTTATTCCCGCCCGGTGTACGGCTTCCTTGATGGCAATAGCGCCAAGCCCGGGCGCTGTCAAAGAACTCAAACTCCCCATAAACGAACCAATCGGTGTGCGACATCCGCTGAGGATTACTGGTGTGCTCATGTGCGTAGCTCGAAAAATGTGCGTAAATAGTGTCTTCAACGCCCCGATTTATCACGTCCTTTTGCGACGCGCATACAACGAGGCATTTATTGGGAAGATATCAGCTATTCATCACTTTTAAAAACTCGGCGTTGGACCGGGTGCCTTTCATCTTTCCAAGCAAGAACTCCATGGCTTCGACCACGGTATAATCGCTCAGGACTTTCCGGAGAATCCACACACGGTTCAACTCGTCAGGTGTCAGGAGGAGGTCTTCCTTCCGGGTACCGGAGCGGTTGATATCCATGGCAGGGAAAATGCGGCGGTCAGAAAGCTTGCGATCGAGAACGATTTCAGCGTTGCCCGTCCCCTTGAATTCTTCGAAGATCACTTCGTCCATGCGGCTTCCCGTCTCAACGAGAGCAGTAGCGAGGATGGTCAAGCTGCCGCCTTCTTCCACGTTCCGCGCGGCTCCGAAAAAGCGTTTCGGACGATGGAGGGCGTTGGCGTCGACACCACCGGAGAGGATCTTTCCACTGTGCGGTACTACCGTGTTATGTGCCCGGGCAAGACGAGTGATGGAATCGAGCAAGATGACAACGTCCTTTCCCGCTTCAACCAGTCGCTTCGCTTTTTCCAGAACCATGTCCGAGACCTGTACGTGACGCTCGGGTGGCTCGTCAAACGTTGAACTTACAACCTCTGCGTTCACCGAACGTTCCATGTCCGTCACTTCCTCCGGGCGCTCATCGATCAGGAGAACGATGAGTACAACTTCCGGATGGTTGCGCGTTATACTGTTGGCGATTTTCTGCAAGAGGATGGTCTTGCCGCTCTTCGGTGGAGAGACGATCAATCCACGCTGTCCCTTCCCTATCGGTACCAGGAGGTCCATGATCCGCATGGACAATTCCCCGGCGGAGACCTCCAACCGGAGCCGTTCGTTGGGATACAGCGGTGTCAGATTGTCGAACAACGTCCGCTCCCGGATTTTCTCCGGCGGTTCGTCGTTTACACTTTCCACCTTGAGCAAAGCGAAAAAGCGTTCACCCTCCTTGGGCGGTCGTACCTGCCCGCTGACCGTATCACCTGTGCGCAAACCGAATTTCTTGATCTGGCTGGGTGAAACGTAAATATCATCAGGCGAAGGCAAGTAGTTGTAATCGACCGAGCGTAGAAAACCGTAACCATCAGGCAGCACTTCCAGAACGCCAGTGCTGTAGCTGAAACCGTCCTGCTGAATCTGGGCTTCCAGGATTTTGAAAATGAGTTCTTGTTTCCGAAGCTCGCCGGCGCCGGTTATTCCCATTTCCTTGGCAATTGCGCTGAGCTCGGCAATACGCTTGGACTTCAGTTGGGTTATGTCCATCGGCATTGGTATTGATCCTTGTAACTATGTAGAACAATTAGTGATTGATTTACAAAACAGAATTTTGCAAATGGATTCTGATGCATGGTAAGCACCCCTTATTATCATGACAGGGATAATGCAGTCATGGAGTTTTATTTCCGGAATTAATCAGTGTCCTGCTCGATCATTCTTATGATCGCTGCCTGCACGATGCTGCCGGTATTGCTTTGTACCTGCAAGCAGTTTGAACATGGCGAAGATAATCAGGTGATTTTCGAGAATTGCAAAGTCCTGTGAGAACTTAACGGGAGGTCAGAACCCGTTTGCAATATAATGATTTAGCACTAATTGTCAATACTTTTAGTACTTGTCCGGAAATTTTTTTCTTTCAAAACGTCCCCGACCAGGAAATGGGAACCACAGATCAATACATCGCCTCGCAATTCCGCAATGAAACGAACCAAGGATCCGGTCTCCGCCTTCACCCTGACTGTACGGATCCCCTTCGCTTCCAGGACATCGGCAAATACCTGTGCTGGCAGCGCGTCCGGGTGGCTGCTCGAGGCGGTGACGACTTGTTTCCATGGATACGCAACGATCACGTCCGCGATGTCGAGCAGGGACTTGGAGCGCTGAATACCACATACCAGTGTCGTCTGTCGAGTGTCAAACACTGAAGCGAACGTCCCGAAAAGATGCGCCATCCCATCGGGATTATGTGCTACGTCGAGAACAATCCCCTTGTCTATAACGTGTTCGAGGCGAGCCCTAAGGCCTGTTTGATTTCGAACATGGACGAGTCCATGCTGTACCGTGTCTTCCGTGACGCCGTTCCATCCCGCTTCTTTCAATGCGCAAGCGGTCTCGACAGCCAAGGCGGCATTCCACGCCTGACATCTGCCCACCAGTCCCGTCCACCAATTCTCTTTTTCGAATCCCTTGGAGCGGTACCTGAAATTCATTTCCTGAAGGTTCTCGAACCGAATATCAGTCACCATCTCCGACGTTAGGGATGTCAACGGTGCGCGCTGTTCTCGAGCCGTGCGTTCGATCACTTCGCGTCCTTCTTCCGGACAGGGACCGAGCAAAACGGGAATCCCGGTTTTTATGATCCCGGCCTTTTCAGACGCGATTTCGCGAAGGGACGCGCCCAGGTACTCGGTATGGTCGGCGGCGATTCCCGTGATTACCGTCAGCAGCGGCTCGACAATGTTCGTGGCATCGAGCCTCCCTCCCATCCCTACTTCCACTACCGCCAGGTCAACGCCTTTTTCCGCGAAATGCCGGAAGGCCATGGCGGTCGTCGCTTCAAAAAACGTTACACGAAGACGTTCAATTTCAGAATGAGTCCTCCTCACGAATTGCACGACTTCTTCCCGGCCAATCGATACGCCGTTTACCGAGATTCTCTCAGTAAAATCAACCAGGTGTGGAGATGTATAGAGGCCCACACGCATACCGGCGGACATGAGAACCGAAGCGATCATCGCCGCCGTCGAACCCTTGCCGTTCGTGCCCGCGATATGAATTACAGGAAACGCACGGTGTGGATTATCGAGAAGCCGGCACAGGGTGCCGATATTCTCCAGGCCCAGCTTTATTCCGAACATTTGCAAGCCATAGAGAAAACCGACCGTCCGCTGGTATTCGTCGGTCTTCGCGAAATGTATCGTATTCAGGGAGTGATCACCCAAGTAAAGGTCTGCTCCGGTTGAAGGTAAAACACTTCTTTTACCGTATTTCCCAAGACGTCAAAAACGCGGGCGTTTGTCGTTCCATTGTGCGAGGTGTAGATGCTTGAATCACCCGCGTAAAGATAACCCATGTAATTTCCGTCGATGTAAATATCCAGTGTCCGCCCGGTTTTGTTTTCGATCTTTACGTAGGCAACGAACTCCCCCGTACCGCGCGTGTCGGCAAGAAGATCGAATTTTTCCTTGAGATCGGCCACGATGGGAGCTGATCCATCAATTCGTTTCGCGGCAAGCTCGATGGCTCTCAGCGCTTCCTCGTTTTGCTGCTCCTCGGCGATTCGCGCTGCTTCTTTAAGCAAACGTGTCGAGGTCATGGATGCGGCTTTTCTCCCGGCAAGCAGTTCCGCGTACGCGAGAAGTACCGCCTGACCCGCCACAGTAGCGGCGTCCGCGTCCCGGCGGGCATAATCCACCGTCGCTCCCAAACCTGACAAAACATCGTGTTCCAATTTCAACTCCTCGCTGAGGTTAACATAGCGCAACTTGGGGAAGACGGGCGCGCCAAGCTTCGACGTCTTTTCTTTTTCCTGCCCCAACACGCCGCTACTGAAAACCAGGAATACCAGGATTATGGTACGTATTGTTTTCGACATTTTCCCACTCCCGTGTTGTTGAACAAAACTCAGCATAATACCGGTCTTGCCGCCTGAAGTTCCTCTCAATACATAAAGCCGATCAGGATGAATGCCGCCCAGTAATAGGGAAATTTCCAATCGGGTTCCACCGGATTATTCATGAGATCGATTGCGGCAAGGCGCGCGGCGCCCGCTTTCGTACGGTGACGAATCACCAGGTGATAGTAAAACCTCTTCATGAACTCCAACGTGGCCCTGTCGTCCACGTACCACAGAGATGCGAGAACATCCAACGCCCCCGCATAAAGGAACGAACGGGAGAGCCCTATCAAGTCGTCACCGGGAGTAAACCGCCCTTTCTTGCCGGAGACTTCCGCGGTCTGGCACGCGGAAAGCGCAACCAACCCGGCTCGGATGGAAAGGTTGAAAACTTCCGCCACGGTAAGGTTGCCATCGTTCGGCGGAACGGGATTCTTTGCCGCCAACAGGATACGGGATTGCAACGGATTCCTGGTATTGAGTTCCCCGTGGGTCGCCAGATGAACAACGGCCGGAGTCCTGATGGCAGATTTGACCACTGCTTCTTCCGCCTGCTCCCGTTTGAGTACCGTTTTCTCCGGGAAAAATACGGAAACGGAATCTGATTCTCTCAAGGCTCCCTCCAACGGCCGTTTTCGATACTTCGGATCGGCGTAGAGAGGATCGCCGACGATGAGCGCGGAGTTTAACTCCCGGGAGCGCGGTGCAGAAACGAACTGTAAAACACTGGCAGACGGAAGGTACGCTATCCTGTAATCCTCGATCAGGAAACGCGGCCGGCGGATGTGAACATTTTTTCTACGATCAATATCCAACGGCGTCACAAGTACCTGGAACGGCAAGTGGTGGAGTACCCCGTGCGGAACGATGTACAACTCCTTTACGCCCGTGATCCACTGTTGTACCGGGGCCATCAACACGGCGTACAACTGTACACATCGGTATTGCCACGCTGCAGGAGTGACCGTAGCATACCATGCTTTTAGCGCTTCTTTCATTGACATGTTGTCCGTCAACCTCGCTTTGCGAATGAAGCGCATTTTCTCGCGGGGAAAGTCGGAGTAAAGTAATCGGCGGAACCTCTCGACCTTCCCTTCCAGCTCTTTCTTCGATTTGATACCGAGACGGGCGGCAACGATCGTATCTTTCCGGACAACGAATACGTAGGATTCCCAGTCCCCCAGGTAGTATTCGACCAGCGCCGTGGAATCCGAAAGCGTATTTTGAAGCGCACGAACCGATATGGGGCCGACGCTCTTCAGGCTGGCATATTCCGGGTCGAGTTTTGTCAGTTCCGACAGAACCGCCTTGTGTCGAGTGATAAGATCGACGAGAACGGCGGCGCTGTCGGGCTTCTGCACGACGTTGCCAATCCGTCGCTCCAGGGCGCGCTCACGGGCGACCAGGGCGGCAGTCCTCTCGTCCCGTTCTTTCCCCTCGCCTACCGTCCTGTTTCCCAGCATGTCCAGGAAGGAACGCGCTTTCGCTCTCTCCACGGTCACAAACGCCTGCTCAATACTGCCCTCTTTTACCAGCAACCCGATCAAATTTTCATAGAGGTAGTACTTGTCCGATACGAAACTCGTCCGGACATCGATCGAAGACAGGTTGCCTCGAAGCTCCTCGACGATTTCCACCGCCTGTTTCAACGCATCCACGGCCTCCGTATCACGGCCAAGCTCGCGCAACAGGAAGCCGATATTTCCCAGGCACTTCGCTTCCTGGACGAGCCATCCCTGTTCATGGTACAACTTCCGCGCTTTTTCAAACAGAACAACGGCGCTGTCTTTGTCACCTCGGAAAGCGTGCGTGTTGCCGTAATTGAGATAGGCATCCGGTGTCGTTTTCAGGCTCAGGGACCGCAAGAAATACATTTTCGCCGTATCCAACCGCTCCAGAAAAGCATCCCCGTCTCCCTTTGCATCGGCAGCCACCGCGTACCTGTTATACGTCACACCGAGGTTGTTCAAGGAAATCACTGTCGCGTCGATATCACCGGAACGCTCGTCCTGATCGAGGACCTCTTTGTGCATCGCAATCGCCTGTTCAAATCTGCCCTGCTTGATATACACCACGGCGATATTATTCAGGACATTCGCGCGTTCCTTGGCGGCCTGAACCTTTTGATCACGGGATAACAGCGTGGGAACCGACAGCGCGTCATCGAGCAATTCCCACGCCTGGCTGTACAAAGCCAGCGCGTCGTCATACAAGCCGGTCCGGTTTTTTATCGAACCCAACCACTTCAACGCGATAGCCGTCTTGAGAATGTCGCGCTCGCTTTTCGCCTCGGTAAGGATAGCTTCAAATGTATCCCGGGCTTTCTCGTACTTTCCTTGTTCAAAGTATTGGACCCCTACCTGGAGTGCGGAAGGTTGGATCGGTACTTGCGTCGAACATCCAAACAACAGCAACAGAAAAGCCACTACAGCTACAGCACTCTGCCTCATGAATTACATCCCGGCACGGGTCCGGTATGCCTGATCGACGAAAAACTTGGTCAGTTGGGAAGTGGTATTTCCGAATTTCTTGCACAGGATAGCGAGCTGTTCCGCAGGGTACGGCAATTCCCGGTGATTCTTGAACACGTACATAAGGTGTGGAAACGCATCGCTGAACAACCTTATGCGTTCGTCGGTGTAATAGAACGACGCCAACAAGTGAAAGGTCGTCTGATCGATTTTTTTCTGTTTCAGGAACGCGCGTAACCGGGCGATGTGCTGGCGGGCTTCCACCATACCGACTGAATCCGCGTATACGAACCTCGCAGGCATCGTTCCATCAGATTTGAAATGGCGGGAATAAGGAAACACACCCCATGAATACCGAACGCCGGGACCGGTTTTCAATCCCGGCAAGCGAGCCGGAAA
>JAADGX010000049.1 GCA_013152135.1 Chlorobiota bacterium | reverse complement strand
GATTGCATTCCAACAGGTCTCCATCGACGGTGCTGATGTAATCTCCCGTCAGATCATCCTGGAAGAATGTCCGGTACCGCTTTTCGCTCTCCTTCAATGCCAGTTCGGCTTGCTTGAGATCTTCAATATTCCTGGTAATGGAGAGAGTATGGGGAACATTATCCAGCATAATAACTCTTGCAGATAGAAGACCGGTGACAGTTCGTCCATCTTTCATGCGAAAGGTGGCTTCGTAATTGTTCACAAAGCCCTGTTCTTTCAAAGCATTGACGACTTTTTCTCTGTCTTTGATATTGTTCCAAATATTTATTTCCACTGAGGTCTTGCCAATTACATCCTCGCGTTTATAACCAGTAATTTCTGAGAATCCTTCGTTGATATCTACAAACAATCCGTCTTCCAAGCGGTTTATGTTGATAGAGTCGGGGCTGGTATGGAATGCGGTACGGAAGCGTTCTTCGCTTTCACGCAACGCCTGTTCGGCTTACTTGGCCGAGGTAATATCACGGGAAACCCCCAGAACAGCCTGGACTTCACCTTGTTCATTTTTCAGAGGTACGAGGTATGTGCTTTGCCAAACTTCGTGATCATTGTCAAACTTGTTTTTATGTTCTATCAGTCGTCCATTACCAGTCTGGAACACTTGGTCAATTACCCGTTTTTGGCGTTCAGCAACCGCTGGTGGGAACAGGGATGATCGAGATCGACCAATTAATTTATCCGGCGTCGAATGCAAGAGGCGGGCGGCATGCGTGTTCACGTATTCAAGGGTATCATTACGATTAATGATATAAATAGCATCGGGTGAAGCTTCGGACAGCATGCGGTATCGCTGTTCACTTTCTCGCAGGGCCCGCTCAGCCTTCTTGGCGGCCGAGATGTTGCGCACCATTCCTTGTATGACGGTGCGGCCGTGAATATCGAGCAGATTGGAGGAGACTTCGACGGGAAAAACACTGCCGTTTTTCTTTCGAAAAGCAATTTCGAAACGAACCAGCCCAGTGTGTTGAATGGTTTCAAATGCCTTTCGTGAAATATGAGCCATCGAAGGCGGATGAAGATCGTTCATGTTCATGGAGAGCAATTCTGATCGCCGGTAACCGGTCATTTTCACCGCACGCTCGTTGACGTCGAGGATGAAACCTTCCTGGTCGTAAAGGAAGATGCCATCATTGGAGAACTGGAAGAGCGCGTGGTATTTTTCTTCGCTTTCCTGCAAAGCTGCTTCGGTTTTCTTTCGTTCCGTGATGTCGTGAATCAGCACCACGCGCAACGGTTGGCCATTGAAGGTCTGGTTGCGAGAGATCACCTCCGCGATGAAACGCGAACCGTCTTTTCGCAAACCGGCGACTTCCGTTTTGCTCTCCTCCCCCTCTTCAATGCGGCGGAGCGCCATTTCACGGTATTCGGGCGTGGTTAATTCGAGGACGTTCATCGTTTGAAATTCCTCTCGTGTATACCCGAATAATTCCATCGCTTTCGTATTGACGTCGATGATCATCCCCCCTTCGTGAAGTACGATTCCCTCCGATGTTGCCTCGGACAGGAATTGGTACCGCTCTTCACTTTCTTTCAACGCCTGCTCCGCGAGTTTACGCTTTGAAATGTCACGCACAATCGCCTGCATCGCCGGTTTATCCTTGAACATGATGGGCATCGAAGCAACTTCTACATCGATGACGCGACCGTCCAGCCGGAGGAATTTTTCCTCGAGGGGTGGTAGCATGGAGTTCGTTCTCATGGCGTGCTGGATGCGTCGGACGGCCATATCCCTGTGATCAGGGTGGACAAGGTCCATAATCGGTTTGCCTATAACGTCCTTTTCACTGTTCGCCCCGATGAGTTTGACCGCTGCCGGGTTCACGAATATGATTTTTCCTTCGCTGTGTACCGCGATGGCGTCCGGTGAATGCTCCACGAGGCGCCTGTAGCGTTCCTCGCTTTTTCGCAATTCCTCCTCCGCTTTTTTTCTCTCGGTTATGTCGTGTATGGAGGCGGTAAAAAAGGTACTGCCATCTGCACCTTTCCAGGAGGAAAGGGATAGTTCGAGTGGAAATTCCCTTCCATCTCTTCGCAGCCCTGTTATCTCGATAGTAGTACCGATGAATTTGGATATACCTGTAGCGTGAAGGCGTTCCATACCAGCGGAATATTTTTGACGGAACCGCTCTGGCATCAATTCCTGTATGGACATATTCGTTGCTTCTTCCCGTGAATACCCGAAGATTTCTTCCGCAGCCCGGTTCCAGGATATGATTCTGCCTTCTTCATCTGCGCTGATGAAAGCGTTGTTGGCGCTTTCCACGACCGACCTGTAACGCAATTCGCTTTGCTCAAGCGCCTCGAGATTCCGCATGTTGAGAAGACCGATGGAGAACATCTCGCCGAACGCTTTGGCGAGGCGAAGATCGGTTTCGGTAAACCCTCCCGGTTTATTGGCAAGACCAAGAAGTCCGACAGCCTTTCCCCGGTATTGGAGGGGAACGAAAAGAACATTCTCCAGTTCGATGCGTCTGTCCGTTTGTCCCTTGTTCCAATCGGAATGCCGGTAGTCGTTGACGAAGGCGGCTACACCGGTTTTGTACACATGCTGGGCGAATCCCCGCAGAGGCATGTAAAGTTCCGGGTTCTTGGAACAGGTTTCGTCGCCGGTGTCGAGGAAAAAGAATTCCTCGATGGCATTGTCTTCGTTTACAAGCGATGCGCATCCCGCCGTGGCGCCCGTGTGTTCTTTGCACAGAGCGAATATTCGTTTCGCCAGGGGGAAGAGGTCGTTGTTTGTCAAAACGGCCCGGGCCGCGTCGAGCAGCGCTTCCAACTCCCGCCTGTGTCGGCGCGAGTCATCCAGGGCGGCCTGGAGTTTTTCTCCGGCTTCCTTGATACTTGTCATGTCGCGGGTTACCGCCAGAGCCGCGATCACGTTGCCGGAAAGATCGCGGAGGGGAACGGCGTGACTGTCCATCCATCGCCGGGAGCCTTTCGTATTTGTCATAACGAATTCCAGGCTTCCTTCCGCTCCGTTGAAAACGTTTTGGTTGAAGGCGATGTACGCTTCGCGATACTCCGGTGCGACAAAGGGTAAAAACGATTTTCCCTGAACCTGGTCCTCAGAGTCCAGCTCAAGGATGGACAGACCGGCTCGATTCATCGAAAGGACGCGGCAATCCCTGTCCAGCAGCTTGACGCATTCCGGCTCCGAGTCGACGATGGCGCGGTAGCGTAATTCACTTTCTCTCAACTCTCTCGTACGCTGCCGGACGCGGTCGGCAAGACGTTCCTGGCGGTTGGCAACAAGGTACACCACTAATGCGATGAGCAGAGCGACGAGCAGTCCCATGAAACGCACAAAGAGCAATTGATCATTGTAGCTTTCCGTCCAGCCCTCTGCTGGTGCAACGGCGAGTTTCCAGGGGGATTCCGCGAAATCGACTGAATATGTTATGGGATTCATGGAAAAAACCGAACTGTCTCCGAAAAAGACAGCTCCGCTTTTATCTTGTAACGCAAAGCTGATTCCTTGCGGATTCGGAAAGAGACCGGCTTCTTTTAATAACGGAACGATATCCACGACGACGTTGGCCAGGCCCCAGTACTTGTTATCAATGAATACAGCCTGGCGGGCGATGATGCCCCTGCCTCCCTGAATAAGTTCACATGGAAGGCTGACGACAATGTCACGAGTCTCGATTGCGCGGCGGACATCGTCCCGGATATGGGCTCTCGGATCTTTCGAAGGGATGTATCCAATCACTGCCTTGTTGGTCTCTCGCGGGAAAACGTATTGAATGGTTCCACCCGGCGCTATGGCAATGTCGCGAATTCCCGTCGCCGTTCCGACAAGACCCTTCGCAAGCATTTCGAATTCCCTGTTCAGGATTACCGGATGCGCGAGATGTTCAGCGATAATAAAATTCCTGAGAACGCCGACGAGTGACAATCGGCGCTTGAGGGCGTATGTCAAGCTGATACCATGCGTGTTTATGCGAGCGGTAATGTTGTTTCTCTTGTTCTCGTACAGCCTGGTCTCAACCCAACTGTTGCCGAACCACCATATGGTCAGAAGTATGAGTAAAGCAACGAGGGAGTAGAATATCGCGATTCTACGCGGGTGGGAAAAGAACTTGCGTATTGATTGAGCAATGGATACCATGAATTTTCCTTTCATAAAATCTTGTTGTTTCAATACGTTCGACAATCCTGAAGAATGGGTGACTGTTACAGTATTTCACCGTTTGCCATCGTCTCGGAATGCGGTAGTTGCTGATTCTTTCCCGCGTTCATGGTTACTGGGAGATCCTTGATTGTAAACGTTGTGCCCGCGCCTTTTCTGCTGTTCACCGAAATGGAGGCACCGTGCAGATCGAGGTATCGTTTGACCAACGCCAATCCCAGTCCGATCCCTTCAAAAGGCCGGGAATATCCGAACTCTTCTTGAGTGTACGGTTCATAAATTCGTTTCATGTATTCCCCGGAGATACCGATTCCCGTGTCTTTCACATCGATGCAGGGATTTGCTTTCTGGTCGAAGTAGAGGTGGACGTGTACTGAACCTTGCAAAGTGAACTTGATGGCGTTGTCCAGGAGATTGCCCAACGCCTGGGAGAAGCAATACGAATCCGCCAGGATGCTCACGTTGCCGCACTCGTTGATAAAAGCGAGATCCAATCTCTTGTTTTCGGCAAGGTGTTTGTATTCGTTGACCATGCGCGATAGAAAATCCGAAAGGTTGAATTCTTTCGGTGATATCTTGAAATCGCCCGCTTCGAAACGCGCAATGTTCAATATGGAGTCAACGGTCTTCATCAGGCGTTGTCCCGAGTCCTGGATCGACGTAAAGTACTCGTCGACCGAAGGGGGGAGCAGGTCGCCGAACTGGGTTTGGATCAAGTCGGTAAAACCGAGAATGATGTTCAACGGAGTGCGGACTTCATGGGATACGTTTGCAATAAAGGCGTCTTTGAGCTTATCCGCCCTCTCCGCTTTTTCCTTCGCGGAAACGAGTTCCTCTTCCAGAGCTTTGCGCTCTGTAAGGTCGCGTAGAATGCCGGTTACGTGAAGCGAATCTCCGGAGTGGTACTTGGATACGGAAAGCTCGATGGGGAACTCTTCGCCATTTTTTCGCCTTCCGATCACTTCTAAAGTCCGTCCGAAATCCGCGCCGGTATCGCTTTTTCGGAATTGATCAAGGCCGAACCAGCTCTGGTTGTGAAATCGCTTCGGCACAATCAAATCATGGAGTTTCTTACCGATCGCCTCTTCTGTTTCGTATCCGAACATCTTGACAGCAGCGTTATTCCAGACGGTTATCACCGATTTTTCATCCGCGCAAATGATGGCATCGCTTGCGGTGTGAATGAGGGATCGATACCGCTCTTCACTTTCTTCAAGTGTGCGCGTTCGTTCCGCAATCCGTTGGGCTAGATGGATGTTCTCGTCGCGCAATGCGTCTTCGGCCTGTTTCATTCGAAGCAGAACGGATATCTGGGCGATCAACTCGCCCTGATCCACGGGTTTTGTCAAAAAAGCGTCCCCACCGAGTTCTAACCCCTTGACGCGGTCTCTCGGGCTAGTCCTTCGCGCCGTCAGGAAGAGAATGGGGATGTGTTTCGTAGAATCATCGGTCTTTAAACGCGTGCATACTTCGAATCCGTCCATGCCCGGCATGTGAATATCCAGGACGACAACATCGGGCGCTTCGTGCTGCGCTTTCATGATGCCATCCTGGCCCGAGTATGCGGTGATGATATCAATGTGGGGGCGCTCCATTTTTAAAATCGCGGAGATGGCAGTGACGTTATCTTTTTTATCGTCGACAATAAGAATTTTAGACATGGTTGTTCTCCAGAAGATTAAAGCTCAATCCATTTGTGGATGGCGGCCAGGACTGCTTCCGGCCTTATCGGTTTGGGAAGATAACCGTCGCAACCTGCGGCGAGAATTTGCTTCCTGTCTTCCGGCATCGCTCTGGCGGTGATGGCGATGACGGGGATCAGTTTTCCTCGCGCATCCGCCTTGATAGCCTGAACGACTTCCAATCCATCCATGCCGGGCAACATGATATCAAGCAGTATGATGTCCGGAAAACGGGTCAGCGCCGTTCGTATTCCGGAGGGACCGTCTTGTTCTTCGAGAACATTGTATCGTCCGCTGAGTATCGCTTTTAATGCAACCAGGTTGTCCATGTTGTCTTCGATAATCAGAACGGTTTTCTCAGTATCACTATATGGTTTAATCGGGATTGTTCGTTCTTCTTGACCTGCTGGAATTTCGTGCATGTTGACCTGTTGCCTGAGCATCGTTTGTACTTTTCGCAGCAGCTCGTCCTGATCGACGTCGCCCTTGCGGATCAGTTGCTGAATGTTGTTCGCGCTGAGACGTTCGAGATCGCCCTGATTGAGATCCTTCGCGGTCATGATAAGGATCGGGAGATTGCGGGCAGCGAGAGTGTTGCGAATCGTTTCCATAACCTGGAAACCGTCAATATCCGGCATCATGAGATCAAGTATAATACCATCCGGAATTGAATGCCGGACGTACTCAATCGCTTCCTGTCCGTTGCGTGCAACTTCGACGTTGTAGCCCTTTTGTTGCAAAACCCACTTGACTTGAACAACGACTGCTTCCTGGTCTTCCACCAACAGGATGGTTACCGGGGTGGATGGCTCCATGCCGATTGTACCGGTATCAAGCGAAGAAGCAGGCGAGTCGACAAGGCGAACCGTTGATTCATCAAGGTTTCCCGGCCAGTGGAGTGGAAGGGTTAGGGTGAAAGTCGACCCTTCTCCAACCGTGCTGGTTGCTGATAAGTCGCCGAACAGGAGCTTCGCCGATTTGTAAGCGATGGCGAGACCAAGCCCTGTTCCTTCATACTTGCGGGCGGTCGAGGCGTCGACCTGCCGGAATTCATCGAAGATATGAGGAAAATATTCTTCGGGAATCCCGATTCCGGTATCGATAACATCGACGTACAGATTTCTGTTGTCGCATCGAACCGCGACCGTCACGCCGCCCTTTTCAGTGAATTTCACGGCGTTGGTAACGAGGTTTTGAATAATCTGGTGCACGCGGACTTCATCCGTTTCGATAACGGGAACGTCGTCCGGAATTTCCATCTTGACGGCAAGGTCCTTTTCGTTTGCTATGACCTTGACGCTATCCACGATCGATTCGATCACGCGGGCGATGGAAAACGGTGTTGGAACAATGTCCATTTTTCCCGCTTCGATCTTCGACAGATCGAGAATATCATTGATCAACTGAAGGAGTTGTTGTGCGTTTCGTTCAATGATGTTGAAATACTCACGTTGTTCTTCGGGAAGGTTGGTTGCGATGCTCTTGGAAAGCACACCGGTGAGGGCGAGCACTGAATTCAGTGGAGTACGCAGTTCGTGGCTCATGTTCGAGAGGAATTCGCTCTTCAGCTTGTTCGCCTCCTCTACTTGCCGGCTCTGGACTTCCAACTCGACGTTTTGCTCCGCCAGCTCATCTGATTGCTGTTTGAGTTCCCTGGCCTGGAGTTCGAGTTCCGTGGATTTTTCGGCGAGTTCCTGCGCATAGGCGCGCGTTTGCTCTTCGCCGGAAGCCCGGGAAAAACCCGTGATGATGTTATGCCATGATTGCTCGAGGATCTCAATGACGTGCGATGCGTACTGTTGCATGCTCGCGAGTGAGATAACGGCTTTTACCGTGCCCCTGGTCACGATGGGAATCGTGATGATTTCCTTCGGTGGAGAAACGCCTGCCACGGCTTTGAAACGGAAGACCGTGTTCTCGTGAATGTTTTGGATATGAATGATCTTCTTGGATGAGATTGCGAGGCCCAGTTCGCCTTCCGGTTCGCTGCCGTGGAAGGTGCCCAGGACGGCGGGATCACATCCTATGGAAACGAAAGGCTTGTACGCGTCGTCTTTAGCGTCGAATAGATAAAAGGCCGCGAGGTGTGAGCCGGTCACTTCAATGAGGGATTCCAGAAGGTTCCTCGTAAACGAGGCATAGTCTTCGGCGGCGATCATGCTGCCGGAGATCCTGGCATTGCCTTTCGTAATCGTTACGTTGGACTGTATCGATTGGGCCAGCTCGTTGATCGCCCGTGCCAGTTCGCCTGCCTCATCCTTCGAGTTGATACTGGATCTGGCCGATAAGTCGCCGCTCTGCAATTTGCGGGTGACGGTGGTCACTTCATCGAGCGGAAGCACGATGCTCCGGGTAATGATCAGAAAGACAAAGACACCGAGAATAAACGTTCCGAGAACGAGGACAAGAAGACTGGTCGTAACACTGTTATTCGCCAGGTTTGCTTCCTGGTAGTACAATGCCGCTTTTCTGTTGGCGAAATTAATCATGTCTTGAATTTTCCGGCTCATCGTATCGACGTACGCCGCTCCCGGCCCCTTCATCATGGCCTCGGCTTTGTTGTATTTCCTTGCGTATGCGAGGCTGATGATTTCATCCCTGACGGGCTTCCAGTCTATGAAAGCGTTGCGCGCTTCTTGAACGTTGTCCAGGTCCCCCAGAAACCGCTCGGAGACCGTAGCAAAAGCATCGAACACTTTTCGCTCGTACTCGTTTTCCATGGCTTCTATTTTGCGAATGTCCCGGTCGCTTTCAGCCAGAATAGCATCTTTCATCGCACTCTGCATGGCGAATATGTTCGACCGGATATCCCGTACGGCCTGGCTGACCGCGAGTGGGTGTTGATACAATCCCTCGGTGCTTTGCCAGAGTATTTGCAGTTCCCTCAACGACGTCAGTCCGACGAGGGCGGTCATGAGGACTACTGCGCTGAAGCCCAGGATCAGGCGCGTACCGATTTTCAGGTTTGTTAATTTCAAGGAAACCTCGATTGGTGATTATCGTTTCTGGAAAAAATGTCCGGCGCCGGGGAGCGGGATAAACGATCTCCGGTATGGTAACGGTAGTTCTTCCGCTTCGCCGAGCACCAGAAAACCGGTCGTGACGATTGATCTGGCGATCTTCGAAAATATTTTCACCTGGTCGGCGGACTGGTAATACATGACAACGTTGCAACAGAAGACCAGGTCGAAATCGCCGAAGACGCTGATTTGGGGAACCCTGCTTTTTTCATCCAGGAGATCGTATTCTGAAAAAACGACCATGTCGCGAATGACTGGATCAAGTTTGAAAGCGCCATTTTGCCGGGTAAAACAGGAGCGCACGTATCGCAGTGGAACATTATCTAAACTATTGGTTTTGTACAGGCCAGTTCGTGCAATCTTCAGCGATTCCTTGTTGATATCCGTTCCGAATATATTGATTTGAAGCGGATTATCCTCTCCATTTACTAGATCTCGAACAATAATGGCAATGGAATAGGGTTCTTCGCCGGTGGCGCAACCGGCGGACCAAATGCGCAATGTCTGTTCGCCGCGCTTGGTCTTCTTCAGGAGGAGTTCCGGGAGCACGCGTTGCCGGAGGTATTCAAAAACGAGAGGATTGCGGAAGAAAGAGCTGACGTTGATTGTCAGAGTTTGCGCCAGGAGCACAGCTTCGGTTTCCGAGGATTCAAGCTTATTGAGATAGGTCTGAAGATCCTTACAACCGGCCGTCCGGATTCGCGAATTAATTTGACGCTGGGCGATATCCGGTTGAAGCCCGGTGAAATCATGACCGGTATGGACCCGGAGTTTGTCGAGGACCTCTATGTAATTCAAAGCAAGTTCCGGAAGAATGTCATGTTTTTTCAGCGGAGTTTCTCTCATACTCCATAAGACGATGTTTCAGGTTAATGATAAAGAGTTATTGTTTTGTACGGGACGAGAATCTTTCGATACCGCTCCGTTGGCTATTTCTTTCTGTCCAGCGAGACAGGTTCAAGGCCTTGAATTGTAAAGGTGGTTCCTTTTCCCTTGATGCTGGAAACGGAAATATCCGCACCATGTAATTTCAAATACCGTTTGACCAGCGCCAATCCAAGTCCAATACCTTCGTAGGATCGGGAATATCCAACCTCCTCTTGAGAATAGGGCTCGAACAGCATTTTCTGATATTCCGGAGACATGCCAATCCCGCTGTCTTTGACTTCGATACACACATCTTTATCGGTATTGAAGTACATCCGTACACGGATGTATCCTTTCCTTGTGAATTTAATGGCATTATCAAGAAGATTGTCCATTATCTTTAACAAGATGTACTCATCCACACGAACGGTGACTTCACCACAATCATTAATAAATGAAAGTTCGAGTCCTCTCTGTTCTGCCATGGGTTTCATGTCCTTAA
>JAADGX010000226.1:10313-11557 GCA_013152135.1 Chlorobiota bacterium | reverse complement strand
AATCCATCCATCCCGTTTGGACGTTTGCGGGAAGTGACATCACAGGCAACGATGTCAGCACCGGCTGAAAATAAATCTTCGATATCGTCAAGCGTAGGGGTTATCAGTTGGGCCCCGTCATCGTAATCACCCATGACGAAAGCAATGATGGGGAGTTTCGTTTCGTGCCGAATCGCTCGCAGGTTTTCTTTTCCCTCAACGCGCAATGCCACCGCTCCCCCTTCTTCTACGGACTTGACAAAACCAATGAGGAATTCCAGGGTCTCGTAGCTCCGTTTCTCATCACGATGACATGAAACGATAAGGCCATGATAAAGGCGATGGTAAAGGGAATCCTCGCTATTCTGAGGTTTGGGTGACACGCTATGCTATATCCCGGTCTATGGTGGAACCCCTAGGGCAATGAGCGAATGACTAGCGATTCTCCATATATAATACACAAAATTGCGAATAATGCCATTACCATACCCCCGATCAACCTTGGATACGGCACACCGTACACTGTACGGAACGCGACAAGAACCAATGCGATAGACCATAAAGCCGCCAGCGCGTCCAAGCCCGCCAAGATGAGAAAAGCGATCGGCTTGTATGCGTATGGGGACGGATCGAACGAGAAGAGCACCTTGCCGAATACCGCTAGTTCAACAGGAAAGATAAAGGCCACGGAGGCGGCCAACGGTACGAGGGCATAGGCCAATAACGCCGCCGCCTGACGATACGTGATCGCGTCGTAAGGCGATCGGAAGAACGTTTTGAATATTACCGCGGCGAGACTGAACCCGACCAGTCCTGCCAGCGGACCGCTCCAGACAAGAGTTATCAGGAGGAAGGCAAAGTTTGTCGAATGTTCTCCCGCGCGAGCGAGCCATAATGCCAATCCCGCTAATCCGAATCCGGTAAGTGAAAACAGGAGATAGACGTAATTTTTCTGTTCGCTGCGCGCGATCGTGGCAAATATCCGGCGAGGGCTTTCGATTACCATGTACGCGGTATGAAACAGGTCCAGGTTTGGCACTCGTTCCTGTACCTGTGCTCCGCAATGGTCGCATCGCACTCGAAGGAAAAACAACCGTTCACTGCAAACCGGGCATTGAAGATAATGCTCCATCCCCGCTATTTCCCGTGACAGTGTTTATACTTCTTCCCGCTGCCACACGGACAGGGATCGTTGCGTCCGACTTTTTTCCCTACGCGAACCGGTTGCTTTTTCCCCGCTTGAGGCGGAGCGGATGCATCTCCCC
>JAADGX010000226.1:0-10308 GCA_013152135.1 Chlorobiota bacterium | reverse complement strand
CTCGCCCGGCCGGTGGGCAGCCTGGATTCCCATACCTGTTGATTCCTGGTGCGTGGTCACCAAATCCTGGATACGGGGACCATGCGGCAACCGTCGCGTTGGTTTCTCTTCGACCGGATAAAGGCGGAATACCATTCCGAGGACTTCCTGGTTGATCATGCCGATCATGTTGACAAAGAGCCTGAACGCCTCTTGCTTGTACTCAATCAACGGGTCCTTCTGACCGTACGCCCGCAAGTGAATGCCTTCCTTGAGATCGTCCATTTCGCGCAAGTGCTCTTTCCAGCGAAGGTCGATGATCTGCAACATGGCGTACCGCTCCAGTTCCGTCATCACATCATCGCCGATATCCTCGACCTTTCGGAAGTAGAATTTCTTCGCTTCTTCCAGGATTTGCTCGATCAAAGCGGATTTTCCGCTAATGCTGATTTTCTCTCTATCCAAATCGATGTCAACGAGGAGATTGCGCCGGACTTCCTCCCTGAGCTCATCGTACCGGCCTTCGTCGGCATACGTTTCCACGAGGTCCTCGACATACTGATCAAGCATATCGAAAATGGTATCGCGCAGGTTCTCTCCCATCAATGCGGCACGTCTCCGCGCGTAGATCACCTCGCGCTGTTGATTCATGACGTCGTCGTACTCCAGGAGCCGCTTCCGGATACCGAAGTTGTTCTCTTCCACTTTTTTCTGGGCGCGCTCCACGGACTTGGTGATCATCTTGTGGCTGATAGCTTCACCGTCCTGCACTCCCAAGCGCGACATGTAATTGGCAATACGCTCGCTGCCGAACAAGCGCATCAGGTCGTCTTCCAACGAGATGTAAAACCGGGTTAAGCCGGGGTCTCCCTGCCGACCGGATCGACCACGCAACTGGCGATCGATGCGACGCGCCTCGTGGCGCTCCGTGCCGATAATTACAAGTCCGCCAACCTCGCGCACACCGGGTCCAAGCTTGATATCGGTTCCGCGTCCAGCCATGTTTGTCGCTATCGTGACCGCGCCGGGCAGACCTGCGTTCTGGATAATCTCCGCTTCCCGCTGATGGTGTTTCGCGTTCAGCACGTTATGAGGGATACCCCTGCGTTTCAGCATGCGACTGAGCGTTTCGGACACTTCGACGCTTGTCGTGCCCACCAGGACCGGGCGCCGTATCTTATAGTTTTCTTCAATGAAATCCAGTACAGCGTTGTATTTCTCGCGCCTGGTGCGATAGATCATGTCATCCTGATCATCCCTGATACAGGGCTTGTTCGTGGGGACAACGATGACGTCCAGTTTGTAAATCTCCCAAAACTCTCCCGCTTCGGTTTCCGCGGTTCCGGTCATTCCCGCCAGTTTGTGATACAAGCGGAAATAGTTTTGCAACGTGATGGTTGCAAGTGTCTGGGTGTCTCCTTCCACCTTGACATTTTCCTTCGCTTCAATCGCCTGGTGCAACCCTTCGGAGTATCGACGACCGTGCAAGATGCGTCCCGTAAATTCATCAACAATTTGCACCTTGCCCTCCTGAACGACGTAATCGACGTCTTTTTCATACAGGCAGTATGCCTTGAGAAGCTGATTCACGGTATGGATGCGATCGCTCCGCTCGGCGTAAATGGCGTTCAGTTCGTCTTTTTTCTTTTGTTTTTGCTGCGGAGTCAGGTCGGGATCTTTTTCGATTTCAGCGATTTCGGAACCGACATCGGGAAGAACGAAAAAGTCGACTTCTTCAGCTGACGGAGCAAGGAATTCGCGCCCCTTGTCCGTAAGGTCAATCGTGTGCGTCTTTTCCTCGATCGCGAAATACAACTCATCCATGATTTCCGGCATTCGCCGGGCATTATCACGGAGGAAATCCGCCTCGGTTTGTTGCACGAGTTTCATGATGTCCGGATCGGAAAGGAATTTCAGCAGCTTCTTGTTTTTCGGCAGACCTTTCTTTGCGCGAAAGAGCAAGACGCCGGCTTCTTCTCTCTTTCCTTCCTTGAGCAAGCGTTCGGCTTCGGCCAAGAACTTTGCCACCAATGCCGTTTGCGCGCTGTACAGCCGCTGAACGCGCGGTTTCATAGCGTCGAACCGGTGATCCATTTCACCGATGGGACCCGAGATGATCAACGGCGTTCTCGCCTCGTCGATAAGCACCGAATCCACTTCGTCCACGATCGCGTAGTAGTGCCCCCTCTGCACCATGTCGTTGGGATCGATCACCATGTTGTCGCGAAGGTAATCGAACCCGAACTCATTGTTGGTTCCATACGTGATGTCAGCCTCGTATTGCGCCTTGCGTTCCGCCGGGCTCATTTGGTTCTGGATGACACCGACACTGAGACCAAGAAACTCGAAGATCTTCCCCATCCACTGGCTGTCGCGAAATGCCAGGTAGTCGTTGACGGTGACGAGGTGCACCCCTTTCCCGGCCAGCGCGTTGAGGTACATGGGCAATGTCGCCACCAATGTTTTTCCTTCCCCCGTGGCCATTTCGGCAATCTTTCCTTGGTGCAAAACGATTCCACCGATGAGTTGCACATCGTACGGAATCATATCCCAGATGATCTTCTGACCGACGAGATCTATCTCGGTTCCTACAAGACGGCGACAGGTTTCTTTGACCACTGCAAAGGCTTCCGGCAACAGGTCGTCAAGGACATCTTCAATCGTGTCGTATAGCTCTTCCTCCAGCTCTTCTATTTCAGTGTGAATCCTGTCACGATCGAGATCGGGATCCGTCGTCTTCAACTGCATCTTAAGGTCAGCTATTTTTTTCTCGATCGCTTCCGTTTCTTCCTTGATGCGCTGCTTGAATTCCACGGTTTTATTGCGCAGTTCATCATCGCTCAAGGATGATAAGCCTTCATAGATCTTGTTGATCTCGTCAACGATAGGCAGGATCTTGCGAATATCCCTCTGGCTTTTATCGCCCCCGAAGAGGCTTTTAAAAATGTTCTTCATGGTTGTGTGTGTCCCTTGCTTTTCAGAAAAATGTCACGCTGTACGATATTCATCCGAAAAGCAGTGCGGGCGCTCGAATGGAAATGGTCAGGATAAGCCAATCGGTACTGGAAGGAGAATGCTCCATCGTCGAAACATGTCCGATGGCTGATGGTACCACGTCCGGCTCGCGAGCGGGGAGATACATGGGGCTGTTGCGGAATGCATACGCGGGATACGGAGACCGGGCGTGCAGATTCAAGGCCAGTTGCGAAACGCGCGACAGCGAACCGGGATTGAAATTACAATAATGCTGTACCACCAATCCGGTATCGGGTTGGAAGTGCGCAAAAATAACGAGTGATAAACCGACGAATATCGAACTCATAATGCAAAAAGTACTTTCCTCGTGTTCGAATTCCAAGGCGGAAATAGATCGCGATTTATCCTTACGGATCATGGGCGCGACCCTCCAGAAACAATAACACCAATTCTCGCCAGTCTGTTCAAGAGGCGATGAATCAAAACGTCGCGAAACTCACCGAACCATTCTCCCTGCTCCAGGAATAGTATCTTTCCAAAAGTCGAGGGATTACCGCTTTCGAAGTTCGAAGAAGTCGCCAGCGTTGTTTGCCGGAACGGTTTATCCGGTTGATCGACATCATGGTAAGCCGCGACGAATCCGAACCCCGACTTCCCCTTTTTCTTACCCGCAGAAAACAGTTCCATGGGAATGCGAAGATCGGCATGCGCGCGCCCCATCGCGTCATGCCATTGTCGTAACCTGGCTTTCGTCAAGGCTTCTTTTTGATCCTGGGTGAGTTTTTTACCTTCGGCGAAAAAGTACGGCGATTTACTGCTGTCGACGGTGAATCCAAGAATGAAAATCCCCTTGTCAGTCTTTTTTCGTATCGCGTATCCATTCGGGGAAAAAAGAAGTTTACGTCGTCCTGAAACATCGAACCACAGTTCCATCCTGTCGACGCTGTCCTTTTCCCCGATCGAGACGAGAATATCGTCCTGGATGGAGATGGAGATGGTTAAAAAAGCCGAGTCGTAAACGGCATGAATAGCATACGACAAATCATCCGGACCATACCAATTACTTAACCCCTGGCATATGCTCGCCGCGCTGTCAACAACGATCTCTCGTGGAACCGCCGGGTTTAATGTGCGGTCTTTGTTGTAAACGGGTAGTACCGCATAGGAGTTTTCAAAATAGGTTTTTCTTCCCAGCCGATGAAAATACGCCTCTCTTTCCCGGAGCTGCAAAAAATAATCTTCGTACTCGTAACCGAGAGTGAACAAGTTGTTCTTGAGATTCAGTAACCGGGTTTCCCACGAATTTACGAGCTGGAGGCAATTCCTTCGCACCTGCCATCCGTCGATCCTCCAATGATTGTCGGCGATTTTATGCGTGACGTAACACACCCCCTGATCAATGGTAAAACCGATTTCGATGGGCAAGCTGAAATACCGCGTGAATTGTCGATAGACGGGAAGGAAACTTCGCCCGTCATTCAATAGCATGAACACCTGCAACGTGTTGGATGGATAGCCGGACGCTTTGACCGAAAGCACGACATCGCTTCTGCCGTCATTGCTGAAATCTCCAATATCGAATCCATATATTTTGCAATTCTCCGGCAGGAATGATATGATCGTTTGTATCTTTTCATGGCTGAATGCGCGTTCGGCCAAGATGCTCCATTGATTAACATCAAGGCTGTCAGCTTCGCATTGATGATAAGGAGCAGTCCAGGCGATCATCATCGCTATTATCCAGGCACAATACCGTATCCGATGGACAACCGACATATGAAAACGCTTCTGCTCTTTTTTATTGTTCATTACTGTTGGGTCTTTTCATCTCACGCCCAGGGAGTCGTTGATTTGAATTCCCGTATCAACTCAATCCTGCTCAGAAAGGAATTAACGGGTTGCATGTCCGCCGTTATCGTGAAAGACCTGGACCGTGATTCGATTTTGTATTCGAGATACGAGGAGTTCAATCTGCATCCGGCCTCAACGGCAAAACTGTACCTCGCATCGGCGTATCTCCTGGATAAAAATCCATTGGACAGTGTTCGCACGGTCGTGACTGTATCCCGCAAACCGGGTTTCGATCTGATAACCTTGACCGGCGGTGGCGATCCGCTCTTCTCTCTCGAAGATATGGAAAAAGTCGTGCAGTCACTACAACGCTACCCGGTACGGAAAAACCTGCACGTCCGCGTGGACTGCAGCTTGTTTGATTCCATTCCTTACGGACCGGGGTGGGTCTGGGACGACCTTCCGTATTACTACGCTCCTCCTGTACTGGCGTTTGCAATCAATCATAATGCGTTTCATGTCACGGTATCTGGCGCGTCACAAGGCGCGCGCGTTCAAGTAGTTCCACGTCTCCCCGGAGTGAGAGTTGAATCATTCGTTACGGTTGCGGAAAGAGATTCACTTCTCTTTTTGAAACCCCCATATTCCAACAAGGTTACGGTCAGGGGATCGATTCGTTCAGGCAGCAGCAAGAAAGAGCGCTTTAGCCTGTGGGGGCCGCCGGAAATCGCCCTGAGCATCCTTATGGCGAACACGAACGCAGATTCCGGTTATGTTACCTATCATGCGGCGGAGCCGGAACAAAAGCCTGACACGTTACTGGTTATTGCGCGCTCCGTGCGTGAGATCCTCAGGTATATGCTTGTAAAAAGCGACAATTTAAGCGCGGAAATGCTTTGCAAGCTTCTGGCCGCCAGATCGGGTGAGCTGCCGGGATCGTTGCAAGCAGGCACCCGCCGTATCAAGGACATTATCGCTCGGGCCGGACTTGATACGACCCGTCTCGTTCTTGCCGACGCCTCCGGAATGTCGTGTTACGATCTCACGACCCCTGAGAACCTTCACCGGCTCCTGGAGATGATGTGGCGCTCCGAACACCAATCCCAATTCCTCGGTCTCCTGCCACGAGGGAGAAAAGACGGAACACTGAGATATCGGTTCCGGCATATACCGGACGCTGAACATATTCGCGCGAAAACGGGAACAATTACCGGCGCCAGCATGCTTGCAGGGTACGTGGCCTTTCCAGCCAAGACACGAATTTCTTTCGTAATGTTCATGCAGAACTTTGTGGGACGTGCAAAAACAATCCGGTCGATCCAGGACCGGATTGTAAAAGCAATCGTCCAATACGCCCTCGGAAAACGTCGGGAACAATTACGGAAGTAAATTACATTCCGTTATTCGAATCGCTTTCTATCAGTGTGGCATACTCCGTTTTCCCGTTATGGACAAACTCGCTCATGATTTTCTCAACGAGAGTTTGTACGATCTCATCCTGATCATCATCGAGGAGTTCGTATTCCTGCCAATCCTTACAGAAATACACTTCCGTAAAACGGTTCGGCTTCGACTTGTGCTCAAATACCGCGTAGTCCTTTCCGCGAGCGTCAACCAGGTGTTCCTTCAACGCCTGGATTGTCTTCAGGTAAGCTGAGCGCATCTGGGGTTTCACGGTGTATGTAATAGTAAACATTACCTTGGACATATCCGCTACCGACTCAGTGGTTTAACGAAGCGTGTTTAATGCGACCGTGACCGACCATGACCGCCGCCGCGTCTTTTATCACCGTGACCCGACCGGTCCGGTGGTCTCCGGCGCGGTTTCTCTTCCGGCATACCGTCCGGTCGTTCCAGGAGCGCCTTCCGGCTGAGACTCATCTTACCGTTGTCTTCCACCTTGAGCAGCTTTACCGTCACTTCGTCCCCGACTTTAAGGACTTCGTCAACTGATTCGATCCGCCGGTGCTCGATTTCACTGATGTGCAAGAGCCCTTCCTTATTGGGAAGAATTTCCACAAAGGCGCCGAAGTCCGTGATTTTCTTGACAATGCCCGTGTACACTTCTCCTGCTTCCGGAACTTGAATCAGCGCTTCAATCATCTTGATAGCTATTTGCGCAGACTCCTGGTCAACCGAGGCGACAATGACCCGGCCATCATCCGTGATATCAACCGTCGCTCCACTTTCCGCGACGATCTTCTTGATCATCTTTCCACCGGGGCCGATAATATCGCCAATCATATCGATGGGAACCTGAATGGTCGTCAGGCGTGGCGCGTATTTCGAGAGTTCTTCTCTCGGTTTATCTATGGTCGCATTCATAACTTCAAGAATTTTCAACCGCGCTTCTCGTGCTCGGTCGAGTGCTTCCGACATAATCGCAAATGAAATACCCTTTACCTTGATATCCATCTGATAAGCCGTAATCCCATCCTGGGTCCCTGCAACCTTGAAGTCCATGTCGCCGAGATGGTCTTCGTTGCCGAGAATGTCGGTCAGGATGACAACTTCATCCTCCTCTTTTATCAGCCCCATCGCGATACCTGCCACGGCTTTAGTGATCGGCACACCGGCATCCATCAGGCCGAGTGAACCGGCACACACGGTTGCCATCGAAGAGGAGCCGTTGGATTCAAGGATATCCGATACAACACGAATCGTGTACGGGAAATCCTCTTCTGAAGGTATGACGCGTTTCAACGCGCGTTCGGCGAGGTTCCCATGCCCTATCTCACGCCGACTCGTGAACCCGATGCGTCCGACTTCACCGACGGAAAACGGAGGAAAGTTGTAATGCAACATGAAACGCTTGGTGTACTCTTCAAGGAGACCGTCGATAATTTGTTGATCGCTCTTGGTACCAAGCGTGATTGTCGTCAGGCTTTGTGTTTCACCACGGGTGAACAGCGCCGAACCGTGTGTTCGCGGCAATAAACCGACCTCACAGGTAATGGGACGAATGTCGTCGGGAGAACGGCCGTCAAGACGTTTCTTCTTGCTGAGAATCATCTCACGCATGTGCTTCTTTTCGACGTCATGGATGATTCCCTTGATGAATTTCTCTTGTTCCGGGAATTCCTCTTCGAGCGCAGCGATACATTCTTCCGCAATCTCCTTCATAGAAGTGGACCGCTCTTCCTTGGTCATTACCGTGTTGACGAGTTCCTTGACTTTCTCATCCACCAGCGCAGTCACTTTCTCTTCAAGACCTTCGGGAGCTTCTTCTATTTCGATTTCTCTCTTCACCGGATTCAATTCAGCAGCGAATTCTTTTTGCGCTCTGCATATATCGGCGATTGCTTCCTGGCCAAGTCGAATAGCTTCCAGCATGTCCTGCTCACTCACTTCCTTGGCCTCGCCTTCGACCATGACGATGCTTTCCTCGGTCCCGCCGATGACGACCTCGATGTCGGAATCCTCGAGCATGTCGTACGTCGGGTTGACCACGAACTCCCCGTTGACGCGCGCGACGCGTACTTCGGCGATCGGGCCATCGAACGGGATGTCTGAGATCATGAGCGCGGTGCTGGCGGCTATAGCGCCCAGCGTATCGGGATGATTCTGCTGATCCGCGGAATATACACTGACAACAACCTGGGTTTCGCATCGAAACCCATCAGGAAACATGGGCCGAATGGTCCGGTCAATGATACGTGACGATAACACTTCTATTTCCGCCGGTCGCCCCTCGCGTTTGAAAAACCCGCCAGGGATTTTTCCGGCTGCGGAAGTTTTCTCCCGGTATTCCACCTGGAGCGGAAAGTAATCAATGCCTTCCCTGGGTTCATGCGCGGCAACGACTGATGCGAGAACCATTGTCTCGCCGTACGTAACCATGGCGGCTCCATCAGCCTGTCTGGCCATGTGCCCTGTCTCGATGAGCAACGTGCGCCCACCAATTTCAATCTTCTTGGTATGTTTCATTTCCTTCTCTGTCTTCAGTGATCGTTGGACCACATATGTGATTATTTCCGGAGGTTGAGTTCTTTGACGATTTCCCGGTACCTGTTGATGTCTTTCTTCTTTAAATACGCCAGGAGGCGTCGACGTTTTCCGACCATTTTCAGAAGCCCCAGCCGGCTGTGATGATCTTTCTTGAACTGGGAAAAATGTTGGGAAAGGTTGTTGATATTCTCCGTGAGAATTGCAATCTGGACTTCTGGTCTGCCGGAATCGCGATCGTGCGCTCCATATTTCGCAATGATTTCCTTTTTTCTTTCTACAGACACTGCCATCTGATGTTACTCCTGCATTGAATGTGTTGTGAGAATTTTTTGAACGTTTATAATTTCCGCTAAATGTCGCACCTGATCAATATCGCGCTCGACCTGGGCCACGAGGTCCTGGATGGATTCGAATTTTATTTCATCGCGCAAGCGCTTCAGTACGTGAACGCGTAATTGCGAACCGTAAATATTTTGATCAAAATCAAGTATGTGAACCTCGACGGTGACGGCGGTAAGCGCGCCGAAAGTCGGTCGAACGCCGATGTTCATGACACCGAGGTAGGGATGCCCCTTCCATTCCACGAGCACGGCATACACACCGCGCCGGGGTAACAATTTCAACGGGGAATCCAAAACCAGGTTCGCGGTCGGAAAGCCCAACGTCGCCCCCCGCTCGTCTCCTCGCTGCACCAGACCGCTGAATCGATAAGGGTATCCGAGCATCCTGTTTGCCGCTTCGATGTCCCCTTCCATGAGAGATTTCCGGATACGCGTGCTGCTGATGATCTTGCCCTGGTCAAGCAGTGGAGGAACAACGGTCAGTTCGATATTTTCTTTCGCCGCTAATCTCTTTAAAAGATCAATGTCTCCACGCCGCCCTCTGCCGAATTTATGATCGAATCCCACAACGATATGAGCGGCGCCCACGCACTGGTGCACGAGGAGCTCGAAAAACTCTTCCGCTTCAAGCAGCGAAACATCTCGCGTAAAAGGGATCGTTGCAAACATGTCAATGCCAAGGGACCGTACAATCTCCTTTCGTTCGTCTATCGTCGAAAGTAAAAACACTCGCTGACCATTCATTCCCAAAACCTGGCGCGGGTGGGGATTGAAGCTGAGCAAAACACTGCGAAGATGCTTTTCGTCGGCGATTCTCCTGACCTCGTGAAGAATCTCCTGATGCCCGCGGTGAATACCATCAAATGTACCGATGGTAAATACCGTTTTCACGTCAAAACCAATGTCAGGAACGACGAGTTTCTTCATACTCGCACATCCGTAGTCAGAGTTTGTAGCAGGCTGTTGATCGTCCACGCGTCTTCAACCCTGTAATCTCCGATGGCGGTTCGTCGAAGCGCGGTTATATACGCACCGGTGCCCAGTGATTTGCCGAGATCATCCACGAGCGACCGTACGTAGGTACCTTTTGAACAGGTAACCGTGAAGTCCGCAAACGGAAGCCGAACATCGTTGATGACAAAACTGTAGACGTGAACTCGCCGGGGCTGTCGTTCCACGGTTTCACCTTTCCTTGCGAGCGTGTACAGGCGCTTCCCGTTCTTCTTCAGGGCGGAATACATCGGTGGAATCTGTTCTATATCTCCGACCAACT
>JAADGX010000006.1 GCA_013152135.1 Chlorobiota bacterium | reverse complement strand
GATTCCCGCTTTCGCCACATAGCGGCCCCTTATGGGGTGGGAATGACGTTTTTTGTTTAAACAATATTTGAACCACGAAATATTCTCCTTGCTCCCTTGTCACAAATCCTCCCTCCGGAAAACAATCCAAAATCGAAAATCCAGAATCCAAAATCTCCTCTTCTCCTTGTCCTCCCTTCCTCTATTCATTCGCCAATGTCGTCCCCTATTACCTTTTTTTCGGGGGTGTATGACTTAGCTTCATTGCCAGATCCTCTCGCGCTCGTGCGAACGTCTCCAGACACTCCGGACAGAATTTCCATTCCTTCGCATCCACTCGTTCCACGGTCGTGGAGGGACCCATGACACAGGACGGCATGTAGCAATGCCGCAATCCGTACAGGTGGCCCAGTTCGTGCACTACTTCCTTGCACAGGCGCTGGAACAGGAGATCCTGGTTTGGTACCAAACCGTAGAACGATTCGAGCAGGCGACAAATGGAAACGATCCCCGCGCGCCCACCCAGTTGGGCTTCGCCGAAAACGAAGGTCAACACCGGGATGAACAGGTCGTACTCGGTGATGACGAGCAATTTATGGTGGGAACCCTGGCGTGCTTTCAGAACCTGCTCCCAGATACGGGTGGCATGATACTGCCGTCGGGCTGGATCAAAGGATTCATCCAGTGAGAAGGAAAAAGAACTCTCGAGACTGTGTAGATTGAACTCAAGGGCCAACCACTCACGAAGCGCGATCAGTAATTCATGCTGGAAAAAATTCAGCGTGAATATTTCCAACTGCGCTCTCACGGTCGCTGTAATCCATAGCGCTTGATCTTGTTGTACAGTGTCACACGGTCGATTTTCAGCGCCTGGGCGGCATGCGATATATTCCACCCATACTTGTCGAGTACGTGTGCAATGTGTCTCTTTTCCACCTCCGCCAGGGCGTCGCTGTCGTTCGATATGGATCGTTCGAGCGACATGGGTAAATCCTCCGGCCTGATTGCGGGAGGCGTTCCGACGACCATGGCCCTCTCGATGGCGTTCTCGAGCTCTCGCACGTTTCCCGGCCACTCGTATCGTACCAGGATGTCCAGTGCCTCGGGCGATATTTCCCGTATGGGCTTGTTCATGGCCAAGGCATAGGTCTTCAGAAAGTGGTCGGCCAGGAGAGGAATATCGCTGCGCCGTTCCCGTAAAGGAGGGAGATAAATGGAGAAAACATTGATGCGATAGTACAGGTCCTCGCGGAACGTCCCTTCCGCCACCGCCGCTTCCAGGTTCCGGTTGGTGGCGCAGATCACACGAAAATCGGAGGTGATGATCTTGTTGCCTCCCACTCGCGAGAACTGCTTTGTTTCCAGAACGCGCAGGAGCTCGACCTGCATTTTCATGCTGATGCTGGCGATTTCATCCAAGAAGAGCGTCCCCCCGTCGGCGATCTCCAGTTTCCCTTTTCGTGTCTGGTGGGCACCGGTGAAGGCTCCCTTCTCGTGCCCGAACAGCTCGCTCTCCAGGATGGACTCGGCCAGGGCGCCGCAGTTCACGTCCACAATGGGAAAATAGCGACGGTCACTGTGGTGGTGAATGGCACGGGCTACCAATTCTTTGCCCGTTCCGCTCTCGCCGTGAATCACTACCGTGGAATCAGTGGCGGCGACGGTCTTGATCAGTTCACGCACCTTTTGCATGGCTTCGCTTTCCCCGATAAGCTGGTCGCCCGCGGTGAGATCGGATATCTTTGCGCGAAGCCGTACGTTTTCCCTGGCGAGTTGCTTCTGGCGGATGGCATTGCGGACCAGCCGGCTCAGGTTGTCCGGGTCAAAAGGCTTGGTGACGTAATCAAACGCCCCCGACTTGAGCGCCTTTACCGCCGTTTCGATACTGGCATAGGCCGTGATCATGATGACGGGCAGTTCGGGATCGACTTCCCTGATGCGCTGTTGCAATTCCATGCCGTCCATGCCGGGGAGCTTGATGTCAAGAAGCGCGAGATCAAAGCTTCGCTGCTGCAATTTCGTCAAGGCTTCCTGGGCGTCTACCGCCGTATCTACTTCGTATCCGTCCTCGGTAAACCAACCGTACAAGCTGTCGCGGACGGCGCGCTCATCGTCCACGACCAGGATTGAAACATCATTGGATGCCATTGTCTTTCGTCGCGTAATTGTGATAAGATTTGTTCCTCGTTCTGAATCATCATTCCTGTTGTATCATAAACCATGACGCGGCATGAATGCGCTTCACGGCTACGATGCGTCATACTTCCGCGGGGCCTGCTGTTCGCTTCCCGGCTGGCGGCGGGGCAGGATGATCCGAATCGTCGATCCTTCCCCGGGTTTTGAAGATACCGTTATGGTTCCATGGTGCCGCTGGACAATACCGAACACCACGGAGAGACCCAGACCTACGCCTTTGCTCTCTTCCTTGGTTGAAAAGAAGGGTTCAAAAATGTGATCCCTGACTTCCTCCGGTATCCCCACACCGGTGTCGCTGATGTTAAGTGCTATCCTGTTGTCGTCCACCACCTCGGTCTCTATCGTGATAGCGCCATGACCGGGAATGGCCTCGATGGCGTTTATCAGGAGAGCTATGAGCGCCTGGCGTACCTGGGCTGGGTCACATTGCAGGCGATCGTTTTCAAGGTTCAGTTTCTTTGTCACCTGGATCTCCTGCAGCTCGATCTTGTGCCACACGATCTTGAGGCTTTTCTCGATCACTTCGTGAAGCGAGGTTTCGACGAACGCGTCACCTTCCCGCCGCGCGAAGAGAAGCAGGTCCTTGACGATCTGACCGCACCGGGACGTCTCGTCCTCAATGACGTTGAGCACGCGGATGATTTCCGGGTCGACAATATCGTGCTTCCCGGTGAGCTTTCGTTCCAGGAGCTTGCTGTACGTGAGAATGCCCGCCAGGGGATTATTCAACTCGTGGGCAACGCTGGCGGCAAGTTTTCCAAGCGAAGCCAGTTTGTCGATTTCGCGCATGTGCGCTTCCGCTTGTCGGAGCTGACGGGTTTTTTGCTCCACGCGCCGTTCGAGCGAACGATTGAGCTCGGTGATTTCCTCCCGCGCTTCTTTCAACTGTTTCGTCATTCGGTTGAAGGATTGCGCAAGCTGTCCAATCTCGTCTCGACGCTTGATGTTGATCCGGTAATCGAGGTTTCCTTTCGAGATTTCCACGGTGCCCTTCGTAAGTTCCTTTATGGGTCTCTCCACCATGTAGAAAATGGATACACCGAACAGGAGCGCTATCAGAAAAATGGAAGCAATCTCGTACACGATGCTGCGGTCGCGCGTTTGCGACATATAGTAATTGGCCCGCTCCAGGGACATCTTCAGGTCCAAGATACCGAGGATCGTCGTGGCGGGATCATGGGCGTGACAATCCGCGTTGCTGCATTCGGGAGCGTTGCGGATGGGGCTGATGATACCCAGGATGGTTTCATTCTCCGGAGACGCAAAGACGCGGGTGCGTCTGAAATCCGTGACTTCCGAGATGGGTAAACTGGCCTGGTGGCACAGGATACATGCTTCGGCGGACATGTTGACCGTCGTACCGATCTCTTTTCGCGAAGAGGAAAACATGATCCTGCCAAGCTTGTTGATAATTCTCACGCCCCGAACGTCCCTTTCCTTACTGATAGCCATGATCGTATGATATATTTCGTTCCGGTTGTTTTCGAGCATACTGTGGCTGAGAGCGCTGACCACAAGATCGCTCGTGCGCGCGCTGCTGACGGTGGCGCACTCGAGCAGGTATTTTTTCTGGAAGTGAAGGGTGAGAACAAGGAAAGCACCGAAAACGACGGCCATCGACAGGGAAAGCAGTACGAAAAGTCGAATGCTCAAACGGCGGGTGAATCGCATAATGGCCCTCCTGCATGTATTCATACACAGGCCCGGTGATGCGAGGCTTCGTCAGGGTACGGTAACAAATTTCTTTGATACAAGCAAGTATAAGCACCGTGAAATGTCACGGCGTCTTGGCGCGGCCCGTCGTGATTGTTTCCGACAGTAATTCAAAATACGTGTCGGGCATGGTCTGGTGAATTGCATCCAGGGCGAGGCCCCCGCCATCGGCTGCCACCGTGCATCCTTCCGTCGCTTGCGCGGCAACGACTTTGTCACGCAACATGTTTCTGCTGCGTTGAATAAAAGCGATCGCCTCTCCTCCCTTCAAAAGCCCTTCCTGCCAGTGCCCTTCCGCCCGGACTTCGAACAGCCACCCGAGCCCGTACGGATGGGTCAGGATCAGCGTAGGCTGCCGGATCAGGTCCCAGTTGCTCCGAATGACGACACCCGCCACCGGCGCCCGGAGAGAAATGGTTCCGAAGATATCAAACAGCCAGACGCAGTGTTTCCCGATCTGTAGGCGACTGTGCGTGCAGGGACGGATGATGCTTCGCACGTGCTGTAGCGATTCGGCCAGGAAATGATCGATACCGATCACGCACCTTCCTTCCGGGCCAGGGGCTAGCCAGAGGTGCTCCCGGCTCAGCCAATAGGACGCCGGCAGTTCGTACAACCGGCCGCTCTCGTGTTCACTCCGTCGCTGTTTGGCGCTGAACCGGCAGTTCGCGCATTCGAAGTCAAACAGCCCGCAATACTCGTTCGGCCTTCCATAAACGCTTGCCCAGATGCATTCGTGCCTGGATTGACGGGTCATGATCTTTGCGCGTATTCACTGATCAGTGAGAAGAAATTCCCTGGCAACCTGCTCCCAGTTTTCCGGGTCAAGACTCCGTGCAATGCCGGAGACCGGGACGCCGCCGTCCGGCAAAGCCGCACTCAGGTCGCCGTAGATTCGCTGCCGCAGGGCGTCCTCGACGTCTTCCATCCACGCCCGCGCGAGTTTCCCGGTAAGCAAGTTCTTCAAATCCGCGTTCAGCCGCCGGTCTTTCAATTTGAGCAGCCATCCTTTTTGATACGGATCGCTGTTGACAATATCCGGGCGCTTCGCAACCTCTTCGTTCACCGCGACGACTTCGCCCTGGACGGGAGAAAGCATTTCAAGCGTCTTTCCATCAACTTCTACCTTCCAACCGCTTTTCGCCTGTTCTAGAACTTCACCGACGCGGGGCAAGGCGAGAGCCGACGGTTTGCCGACCAGCTTCTGGGCGAAATCGTCCATGCCGATCGTGACGATGCCACCGGCTTCCGGTTTTGCCCAGGTATGTCCCCGGTGGAAGTACAAGCCGTCGGGCACCAGGAACCATCCCGGCGCATACGAACCGGACTCCGCGCCGGCGGCTTCCGGACCAATCTCGCTGCCGCGCAGCAGTCTCCAGAACAATATCAGGGCGATGAGAAAACCGATGACCAGCAGGTATTCGATACCTTTTGTGGCGAATATGTCCGTGTAGATCAAGTATCCCATGGCTGCAACACCTCTTTTTTCTGACGTGGTACGTTCTTGATTTCACCGTTCGTCCGCGAGCGCGCCCAGGCCGGGGGATCGTTCAGCACCGGCATCCGGTTGACGATCCATCGGAACACCCAGATCTCGGCGCAAATGATGGCAAGGGTTACCTCGATTTCCATCCAGCTCGGAACGTAGTGAAGGGGAGCATTCCATTTAAACGCGATCACGGATACGTTGAGCCTGTTCAGGATGATGCCGATCAGGGCCATGACGGCAGCGATGCGGACCGCCGGGAGATTCCTCTTTCTAACCGCGTAAAGAAAAACGATGCACGGCACCAGGACGAATCCGATGACCTCCAGCAGGAACCAGTAACCCATGGGCGTGTCGATGAGCGACCAGTGCTGCCCGTGGATGAAAACCAGGATTTTCAGAAACAGGTAAACGAACATGGTCCCAGCGCAAATGCGGGACAGCCCGATCAGGATATCATCGTGCGAACGCTTCAGTCTGACGCTCAACCTGTCCGAAAACACCTTGTGGCTGATGCTTCCTTCGACGATCACCATCGAGAGCCCGGCGAAAATACTGGAAACGAAAAAGAGAATCGGGATGAATTCCGAGTACCAGAGGGGGTGGATTTTCCCCTTGGCCATAAGGTAGAGCGCGCCCAGACCGGACTGGTGCAGAGTGGAAAGTGTGATGCCGAAAATCACGGCGCCCAGTGTCATGGCGCTGAGGATTTTCCTGAGACGTTTCATGCCCAACCATTCGGCGATGGCGGGCGAGAACTCGATAAGCTCGCTGAGCATGTAGAGCAGGAAATGCCACGCTACCAGGAACAAGACGGAGCTGACCCCGAACGACTTCCCGATGATCGGGTTGATGACGTTCCACGGACGCCCCAGGTCCAGCAGGAGGGCGCCGGCGTAAAAGATGTAGGCCAGCAGCCCGTTAAGGATGGTCACACGGACGATGGGGTGGTACTTTTCCGAACGAAGAATGTAAACCATGAACGTCAGGACGTACGCGCCCCCGGCAAAGGCGACGCCGGTGACGACGTCGAAACCGATCCACAAGCCCCAGGGGAAATCCTGGGAGAGGTTGGTGATCGATCCGAGTCCTCTCGTGAACCTGACGACCAGGAGCGCCGCGCCCAGGATCATGACGGGAAGCGAAATGACGTTGAAGAGCGTCAACATTTTTCCTTTCGGTTTCAACTCGCTGAGCACGAACCGCAGTACTCCGCGGAATCCACCCGGCGATGAGATGTTGGTGTTGTTATTCATTTCCAACCTCGTTTATTATTTCCCGTATCTTTCTCTCGTGATCATCCTCCCGCTTTGTCGCGTTGGACAATGCGAGCAGGAATGCGGGCCAAAGAAGCAGGACGACCGGTACACTGTACAGGAATTCCTTCGTCAGTTCCGGGTAAGGAGTCGTACCGACGTCGGTCTTGAACCCGAGTTTTTCAAAAGGCACACTTGCCAGGTAGAGGTACCCGGTGCCGCCGGCCTCGTGTTCGCCGTAAATATGATGGACGTATTTATCCGGTTCATTGTAGATTCTCCGCCTGGCGATTTCGAGCAAGTCACGCCGCTTCCCGAATGTCAGCGCTTCTTCGGGGCAGTTCTCCACGCACGCCGGTATTTCGCCTTTCTGTTGGCGTTCCCAGCACATGGTGCACTTCTGTATTCGCGGCACGGTGCTGTTGTATTCGAACTTCGGCACGTCGAACGGGCAGGAGATCATGCAGTACCGGCATCCCATGCACCGGTCTTCGCGCCAAATGACGGGACCTTCTTCCGTTTTGTACATCGCTTTTACGAGGCACGCCGAGGCGCACGCAGGTTGGTTGCAATGCATGCACTGTCTTTTCACGTAGATTTCTTCATCGTCGACGGTAAATGCATTCACCACGGTCCACTGTTTTTCCGACGTTGTTCGTACGACGCCCTCGATATCTTCGTCGAGGTCTTCCGGTACCGGCAAGCCGTGGGCTTCGGCACACGCTTCCTCGCATGTTCGGCACCCGATACATCTCGTGGTATCGACGAGAACACCCACCGGCTCATCGGCGCCGGAAGAATTTTCGGCTCGCAGTCGCTTTCCGACCAGAGCGGTACCGCCGGTTGCGCCCAGGGTTTTAATAAAACTTCGTCTGTCCATGTTGCTTCCCCATTCGATTGTTATGCTTGAGAACAGGTGTTTCGTGCACGGGGCCGACGAGTTCTCGCCATTCCTGTTGCCCCTTCTTGCGCGCCGTCATCCCGGGCGGCGCAGGCATCAACTGGTTGTCGTCCGTTCCAGGAACTCGCGCTGAAAGGTTTCCCACGCGGAGTCGTCCATCCGCGCCAGGATGCCCGGAACCGGCTCTCCGCCGTCTTGCAGGACCGGTGCAGCGCCGCCCTGCCGGACAGCGAGAAAATCGGTGAACCGGTTTTTTTCCGCTTGCAGCCATTGGCGGGCGGCCTCGGCAATGCGCATGTTTTTCAGCGCTTTTTCCAATCGGCGGGGTTTGATTTCCACCAGCCATTCCCCCGGCAAACGGGTGGGCGACGCGTAGTCGTTGGTTGCGACGACTTCACCGTCGACGGGCGAAATAAACCGCGCTTCGCGTTTTCCTCGTTTCAAACTCAGAAGCGGGGAGTCGGCTTTGACTTCGGCGTTCACCTTGGGGAGTTTCAGTACGTCGATCGCGCCTAATGCGCTTGCGGCGAAATCATCAATTCCGATCCGTACACAGCCGTTCTCCCTGATGGTAAGCCACGTATGCCCTGGATGGAGAAACGCCCCGGCAGGCATTCGCCGGTAAGTGGGTTGTGCCCGCGCCGTTGCCGGCAGCTCTTCCGCGCTCTCCGACACTTTCTTGCGCACGAAATAGTCGATGATGATGAACGTAATAAACGTTGCTCCGATAAGTAACACAGTCATGATTGCATCTCCTTATTACGTAAGTACGGCTTCTCTTGCAGTTCACTGAATCTCTTGTCAACAGGGTGACAAAATGCGGGCCAGAAACACGAGAAAGAGGTCTGATATTATTTTCACGCCGTAACATATTTATTATCAATGAGATGCGGCGATCAAGGACGGATGTCGGATGGTGGAATGCAACACTTGACACGAGGAGCTTGTTGATATTATCAACAGCGCGTTGTTGAGTTCGTGGTCGAAATCACGCTAACCTCAAGCCAGCGTTGGTGTTTACCTGCTATTGATCTTTTCAACAGTGGGAGTTGAGAAATTCGTCACTTCGGGTGCCTGGAATTCGGCTCGAGGCGATGCACACGTTACAAATGACCACGTTACGGGAAGACACTTTTTCCCGGGATCGAAAATACAAGGTCGTGGCATACGCTCTTCTTGCAAAAGCCCGGAAATCTGCCTACTTTTCCGCTCAATCAGGAGGAGCTGTATCACAGAGAAAACAACGGGGGTGGAGCTGTGCTCTCTTAAATGGAGAGGTGGCTGGTTGTACGTTAAAATGAATCATTCACGCCAAAACAGGAGGACGGGTGAAAACATTGATGGTCATATTGGCAACGGCGATATTGTTGTTCGGATATCGCCCGCTTACCGCACAGGAAGACGTCACTATCGTAGCACCCACGTCGGAAGCGGCCGAGGGGCTGGATTTGAAAGCGGTCAGCGAGCTGTTCAAAGAAGCGGATAACCTGGAAGCGTTCGAAAGAGCGCTCAACGATCCGGAAACCGGCGTCAACAATCTCGACCTCGATGCAAACGGGGAGGTTGACTACATCCGGGTGGTGGAACAAGGCGCGGACGACGCGCACCTGATCATCCTGCAAGTGCCGCTGGCGAAAGACGAGTTCCAGGACGTTGCCACGATCGAAGTGGAAAAGACCGGCGACGAGGCCTACAACATGCAGGTTCGCGGCAACGAGGTCATCTACGGTCCGGATTACTACGTGGCGCCGGCCACCGTGCACATCCATACCTGGCCGCTCATTACCTGGATGTACAGCCCGTATTACCATCCCTACCGATCCACGTTTTACTTCGGGTTTTATCCGCCGTGGTGGAGACCTTTCCGCCCGGTTACCGTCTCCGTCTATCGCACGCGAACCGTTCGGTACACGACCCGCTCGACGTTCACGGTCACGAGAACCAGCCGTGTACGTACGGTCACGAAAGTAAACTACAAGCCGCGGAACTCTACGCTCGTGCGAAAGACCACCGTGACCCGTACCGGCAGGACCACGACAGTGAAAACCGGGGTCAAGCGAACCAACGTCAACACGGGGAAAACCACCAAAGTCGGGGTGAAGAAGACCACGAACGTTAATACCGGCAGAACCACGAAAAAAACCGGAGTGAGCAGGACGAATGCCAACACCGGGAAAACCACCAAGGTCGGCGTGAAAAAAACGACAAACCCGAACACCGGAAAAACCACCAAGACCACCGGCGTGAGCAGGACGAACGCCAACACCGGCAAGACCACGAAAGTTGGGGTGAAGAAGTCCACGAATCCGAACACCGGCAAAACCACGAAAAAAACCGGTGTAAGCAGGACAAATGCCAATACAGGCAAAACCACCAAGATCGGCGTGAAGAAGACCACGGATCCGAATACCGGCAAAACCACGAAGAAAGTCGGAGTAAGTAGAACGAACGCCAACACGGGAAAAACCACGAAGATCGGAAAGAAGAAAACAACGAACTCGAATACCGGGAGGACCACCGTTACTACCGGCAAGAAGAAAACGAAACGAACAAAAAGCGGCAGTACGACGGTGACGAAAACGAAGAGGAAAAGAAGACGGTAATAAGCCGGACGGGATCAGACTCATGTGAAATGTCTCATCGGCCTTGATCCGGAATCTGTTGGGTAGGTTTATATATCTCAACGCGGCAGGAAATCGGCTCAGGACTGATGGATTGTTCAGGAAGCGATGATACGCGCTCGCGCTGGACAGGTCTGGACTTCAGCCACATGCGTTGG